>CAYHQI010000020.1:0-9729 GCA_964358785.1 uncultured Candidatus Saccharibacteria bacterium | reverse complement strand
AATTTTTAATATGTCCTACGAGCCTACAATCGGACTGGAAATACACGTTGAGTTGAAAACCAAAACCAAGATGTTTTGTGATTCGCTTAATGATCCCGATGAGAAGCATCCCAATTTGAACGTCTGCCCGGTTTGCATGGGCCATCCGGGGGTTTTGCCAGTTATCAATCAAGAAGCGATACAAAAACTAATAAAAGTTGGGTTGGCTTTGAATTGTGAGGTTGCCGAATTCTCCAAGTTTGACCGGAAAAATTATTTTTACCCGGACCTGCCCAAGGGTTATCAGATTTCACAGTATGACTTACCACTATGCAAGGATGGCTACTTGGAGGTAAGGAACCACAAAATTAAATTAGAACGAATACACATCGAAGAAGATACGGGACGCTTATTACACTCACCCGACGGCAAGCACTCGCTAGTTGACTTCAATCGTGCCGGAGTCCCACTAATGGAGCTGGTAACACGTCCTGATATCAAATCTGGCAAAGAGATTGAGGAATTTGCCAAAGAATTACGATTAATTTTGCGCTATCTGGACGCTTCGGATGCCGATATGGAAAAAGCGCAAATGCGAATTGAGGTTAACATCAGCGTCAAAAAACCAGAGTCAGAAAAACTTGGCACAAAAGTAGAATTGAAAAACATTAATTCAATTAAAGCAGCCTCGGCTGCAACTGATTATGAGATTAGACGACAGACTGAACTATTGGAATCGGGTGGCAAGATAATCCAGGAAACTCGCGGCTGGGACGAGAACAAGGGCCAAACCTTCAGCCAAAGGATCAAGGAGGGCTCGGCTGATTATCGCTATTTTCCGGAACCGGACTTGCCACCTTTGAGATTCAGCAAGAACGAGATTGAAGAAATCCGTCTCGGCCTGCCGGAACTGCCGGCCCAAAGAAGAATAAGATTCAAAGAATACGGACTTGCGGATGCCCAAATCGAAGTTTTTACAATTGCCAAGCATCTGGGGGATTATTACGAACGCGTTGCCAGTGAATTGGATATCGCCGCTAAAGATGAACACTTTTCAAAAGGGCTTAAAGAGGAGGAATCGACAAACGAAAAACACCTGCCTGCCAAACTGCACTCTCTTTCTGCCAACTACATAATTACTGAATTCCCGCCGTTACTTAATGCAACTGGTCTTGAGATTGACGACATTGCGGGTATTAAAATAGAGCCAGAAGCGTTTGCGGAACTGATGGTTATGATTTTTCACGAAAAACTGTCATCAACGGGAGCTAAGACGGTGCTTAAAAAAATGGCTGAAACCGGCCTGCATCCTGAACAAATCGTTCGTGAATCGAATCTTGGCCAGGTTTCAGATACTGCCGAATTAGAAAAAGCTGTGGATGAAATAATTGCAAAAAATATCAAAGCGGTAGAGGATTATAGAAAAGGCAAGGTCGAGTCTATTAAATTTTTAACCGGTCAAGTAATGGCGGCAACTCGCGGCAAAGCCAATCCGCAAGTCGTTAGTCAGATACTTGAGTCAAAATTAAAATGAGTTTTCTTGAAAAATGGTTTTCTGGCAAAAAAAAAGGAGACCGTTCAAGACATAGAATCAGCTATCGATATAATTCGTAAACAAATCGAACAAAAAGAAAATGAGTTCAAATTGCTTCAGGAAAAAATACAAAACAACCAACTGCCTTCAAGCCCGATTAACAAAAATAATTTGGGTAGTCTTGGCATAGAAGCGCGCGGTCTTAAAGAAAAGCTAATCTTTCTGGAAGAAAAAAGGAGACACGAAGAACAAAGACAGGTCGAAAATCTTGATCAACTTAAAGAATAAATTTTTCTGCCAAGGCGATAGCTTTATCTGCCCTGCGAATCCACTTGATCTGCGGATTACGCTTAAACCAGGTCATCTGACGCCTAGCGTAGTTTTTTATTGATAAATACAACTCTTCAACCATCTGATCGTAGGTTAATAGCCCTCGAAGGTAGCGCGATACATAACGATACTCCAGACCAAAATCATCCAGCTTCTTCCAAGAAACTCCTGTCCCATGGAGTTTTTTGATTTCTGCAATCATCCCGCCCTTCAGTCTCTTGATTAATCTAATATAAATTCTACGCTCAAGCTCTTTTTGCGGCATCTTAATTCCTAAAATCAAATGCCCCATGTCCTTGCAATCATAACTATGCGGGACACTAAATTTTTCTACGGGCTTGCCGGTGGTCATAACTATTTCTAGAGCTCGGATTAGGCGGCGCGGATTGTGTCGATCAATTGTGGCCGCACGGTCTGGGTCGAGTTTTTGGAGTTTGGCAAAAAGCCGTGCGGTAGGCCATCTTTCCAATCGCCCGCGAAGCGCGCGATTGGACCCGACTTCCGGTATCGGCCAATCGTAAATCAAGGCATCTACCCAGAATCCTGTCCCGCCAACTAAAATTGGCACCTTGCCACGACTAATGATTTCTTTAATTTTTTTTGCCGCCAGTTTTTTAAAATGCGAAACATTGAACTCCGACTTGGGCGAAACTACATCCAATAAGTGATGCGGCACGCCACGCATCTCTTTTTTGGTTATCTTACCAGTACCGATGTTAATTCCTCGATAAATTTGCCGTGAGTCAGCGGATATTATTTCGCCCCCAATTTTACGAGCTACGCTTACCGCTAAATCCGATTTGCCTGAAGCAGTCGGCCCCACGATTACCAATATTTTGGCTCCGCCAGCTGGCGGATTGTTTTTTACTAACATTGAAGGTAATATAAGCTAAAATCCTACGATTTGAAAGTTCTTTAAAAGGAGCATAGATGCGCTGGCATTGGCAATATTTAGGAGTACTGGTTTTAGCAATTTTCAATATTGATTTGGTGTTAATCCCAATCCTTAAAAAACTTGGGGTGTCGGGAATGAATCTTTTTTGGATAGGGTCTTTTTGGGCTACGATTGAGCTTCTGTGCCGGTATTGGTTTTGGATATGGTTCAGAAAGGTTGTAATCCCGGAGACGGCATCTCAAAAAATAGCAGAAAGTGAATACTTACAAGAAGGTATCGAACTCGGCACAGAGCTGAAGAGCCACCTTCAGCAACACGGCTACCTGCAAAAACTGGAGAACTATTTTATAAAAACATACAGCAAGGCTACTGATGAAAATAACCGGATCGTTAAATGGATAAGGCGAGGCGGCCATACTGCAATGCTACTTTTAGGAATTGATCCCTATCCCGGTGGCCGGACAATTGGAGTCATATTTTGCGGTATATTCGGTTGGCGTAAACATCTTTACGCTTTAGCCATAGGTAATATCATTCACATAGCTTACATAGTTGGTGCTTGGAACATGATTTTATAGGTATCCAAAAAGCAATAAAGGGCTCTCTCGAGCCCTTTATTGCTTTTTGGCAATTTCCTTTTTAATGTTTTCCAGAAACTCTCCAAGCTTCTTAGTCCCGACATCTCCCTCACCTCGTTTACGCACGGCAATTAAACTTGCCACAGCCTCCTTTGCACCAATCACGGCGATATAAGGAATTTTTTGCAATTCCGCCTCGCGGATTTTTTTGCCGATGGTTTCGTTCTGGTTGTACCTTTCTACACGAATACCCTCGGCTTTTAATTTATCCACGATTTCGCCCGCATACCCAAGTTGCTCATCACTAATATTCGCTACCGCAACTTGAATAGGGGATAACCAAAGCGGCAAGTTACCGCCAGTATGCTCCAGTAGAACTCCGATAAATCTTTCGAATGAGCCGAATATTGCCCTATGAATAACCCAAGGCGCGTGACGCTTTCCGTTTTCGTCGGTATAAGCAATATCAAACTGCTTAGGCAACATCACTAGGTCAAGCTGGGCCGTTCCCATCTGCCAATCTCGATCTTGAGAATCTTTTAAGTGCGCCTCAATCTTGGGCCCATAAAATGCCCCTTCGCCTTTTGCAACGGAGAATTTGACGCCTGAATCTTTGAGAGCTTTCTCAAGAGCTCGCTCGGCCATATCCCACTCTTCTTTGTTACCCAAAGAATTATCCGGGCGTGTGGCTAAAACATAGCTGGTAGAAAAACCGAACATACCATAAAAATCGCTGATAGTTTTAATAATATTAATCACTTCGGCCTCTACTTGATCGGATCGAATATAAACATGGGCATCATCCATTGTGAGTTGACGCACGCGAAAAAGCCCGCCAAGCGTTCCAGATAATTCATTACGATGCAACCTGCCTATTTCAGCCAATCGCAAGGGCAAATCTCGATAGCTACGCACTCGCGAATTAAAAATATAAGTTGATTCCGGACAATTCATCGGCTTAACTACCATATGCTCGGCTTCGTCGCGGGGATTATCAAAATAAAACATATTTTCGCGGAAATGTTCCCAGTGACCGGATTTTTCAAATACTTCGCGTTTGACCATGATCGGCGTTGAAATTTCCTGATAACCGTCGCGGTCGTTTATTTCACGGGCAAATTTCTCAAGCTCCCGGAAAATTATCATACCCTTCGAATGCCAAAACGGCGCCCCGGGCGCAACATCATGAAAGCTAAACAAATCCATCTGCTGGCCTATATCACGATGATCGGTTAATTTTGATTCTTCAGCCATAACAAAATCCTATCAAAATAAGCCCGAACCAGCCATATCTTGCTTTTTTATTTAAAATATGGTATAATTAATACGTGGGTTGAGCGTAAATCCAAAGCCCACAAGGAGAACGAAATGACTACCAGCCAGGTTTCGCAAGAAGCTGCCAACGAGATTCTGCGGGCGATTATCAAAGATCGCGTGCAAAACGGCCTCAATGGGGTATTCCAGGGCATCGGCGAGATGACCGCCAAGGTAGGGGGAGAAAGTTCCCGCACCAGGCAGGTTATGCTCGAGATGGTCGAGGCGACATTCGCCGAGATCATGGAAGAGCAGAAGCGCCGAGTCCGCGTAAGGTAAGGTTATTTGGGAGTAAGTCGGAGTAATTCCGGGCACCTTAACTGGGCCCGCGAGAACAAGAATCCGGTTTGTTCCCTTCCCGTGGCGCGCACGCGCCACGGGATTTTTTATTTTTTTAACGCTTTGATAAATTCTTCTTTTGAAATTCTTATATCCTTCAAAATCGCTAGCAAAGTTCCGGCTGGGATATCCTTCGAGTGCATCGGCACTATGGTTTTTCTTCCATCTGCATGCGCCATCATAATATGACTGCCACGACCCATCTTTGAATAGATATCAAAACCGAGCCGCGAGAGGGCTCGGATCATTTTCTTTGGAGTTACGACCGGAAGCTTAGGCATATATGCGACTACTACGTCCTACCTCTATTGTTTCGAATGATTCAAAACTATTATCTTGCGGTATGGGTTCGCCATGCCCCATCAAACTATCAACATAAACCTCAATAGCTTCCCGAACATGTTTTTTGGCTTCAGCTATAGTTTTACCAAAGGTATGACAACCAGATAATGCCGGCACATATGCGTGAAAATATTTCCCGTCTGGCTCAATGATTATTCTGTAAGTGTAGTTTTTCATTGACCTTAGCCTAACAAATAAACTAACTCCGAGTCAACCGAATGGATTTTTTCTACTCACTACTCACTACCAACTACGCACTAGCTAAGGGTGGCAATTGGCCTGACCGTATCGCAAAGTAGCTTAGGTATCCCATCGCGGTCGTTAAGTTTGCCGCTGATAACCAGGACTTTATTTTCAACAAACGCCTCCGGGTTAGCTTCAAGCACATTTGGAAAAACCACCGTCTCGATCTTACCGGTCAGATCCTCAATCCATGAAAAGATCATCGGCTTACCGGTTTTGGTAAGAATTTTTTGAATCTTAACAACCATGCCACCAATTTTAATTTGCCCGTTGTTCCGACTACTTGATATGTCTTTAATTTGAGTAAGACCTTTTTCAAAATTAAGCTGCTGCTGATAATCCCTCAGCGGATGATCAGAAATAAATAATCCGAGCAGTTCTTTTTCCCACATCAACTTCTCTGCACGACTTGCTGGTTCACTCATGGTTAAGCGTAGCGGGGGAAGACTAACCCCAGTTTCTACTCCGCCAAATAGACTAACCTGTCCTGTAGTCTGCGCTTTGCGGCTCTCACGTGAATAGTACAAAAGCTGGTCAGTGTTGGCCAATATTGTTGCCCTCTCGCCAAACGCCTCCAGTGCCCCGCATCTTATCAGGCTCTCGAGTGATTTCTTATTGAGGTCTTTGTCCTGTACGCGCGAAGTAAAGTCTTCGATATTCTTAAAATACCCGCCCTTGTTACGTTCCGCTATTATTGCCTGAACTACGTTTACTCCAACATTTTTAACTGCCGTCAAGCCAAAACGAATCTTCTTAGAGTTGGTAGTTGGTAGTTGGTAGTTGGTAGCGGTGCTAGCATGGCCATTGGCCACAACGGCGAACTTCTCATGACTCTCATTGATCTCGGGTGCTAGCACTTCAATGCCCATAGACTGACATTCCTCAATAAGAAATGCGATCCTCTCAATGTCTCCCGAAGCCGAATTCATAAGAGCCGCCATGAATTCCACCGGATAATGAGCCTTCAAGTAGGCCGTCTGATAACCAATTGCGGCATAACAAGCTGCGTGCGACTTATTGAAGCCATACCTAGCAAAAGGCTCTACGAAGTCCCAGATTCTCTCGGCTGTCTGCTTTTCGATATCATTATTAATCATGCCCTCAATCAGTTTGCTTCTTTGTTCTTCAAGTAGGCTTCTGATTTTCTTACCAACGGCCTTTATGAGCGTATAGCCTTGTGGCAATGTGAACTTGGCTAAAGTATTAGCCAACTGCATCAGCTGTTCTTGATAAACAATAATGCCATAAGTGCTCTCAAGTATTGGCTTGAGAGTCGGGTGAAGATAGGTGATAGCCTTCTTGCCATGTTTGCGCTCGATATATTCCTTGACCATGTTTGCCTCCAACGGACCCGGGCGATAAAGCGAAATCATAACGATAATATCCTCCAGACGAGTCGGCTTCAATTCTTTGAGATATCGACGCATGCCGGAACTTTCTAATTGAAATATACCGGTCGTACGCCCATCACGAAAAAGCTTGAATGTTTCTTTGTCATCAAGCGGTAAGTTGTCTATGTCGATTTTAACCCCATAATTCTGCTCAACCAACCGCAGGGCCTCCTGAATTATTGTCAGGTTAGAAAGTCCAAGAAAGTCCATCTTCAATAGACCTAGGTCTTCAACGGCGTGCATTTCATACTGCGTGATAATGCTATCGTCTTTGGTGTCTTTTTGAAGGGGCAGATATTCTATGAGTGGCTTGGGCGTAATTACCACAGCACAGGCATGAGTAGAGTAGTGCCTAGCAACACCCTCAAGCCGCATAGCGGCGTCAACTACGGTCTTAGCATCAGCATTCGTGTTATAAATTTGGCGCAACTCATCAACATCATCAAGGCATTTTTTTAGGAAGCCTATTTTTTCATTTTGGTTAGGGTTAAACGGTATTAACTTCGCCAATCGATCACAAAAATCATATGAAAATCCCAGGGCCCTGCCGGCATCACGTATACCACCGCGAGCTGCCATAGTACCAAAGGTTATAACCTGAGCAAAATGGTCTTTACCATATTTTTCTCTGACATAATCAAATACTTCATTACGCCTGGCATCATCAAAATCCAAATCAATATCGGGCATGCTTATACGCTCAGGATTCAAAAATCTCTCAAACAGTAAATCATACTTGAGCGGATCAACGTTGGTGATGTTGAGAAGATAAGAGACTATACTGCCTGCCGCTGAACCACGCCCGGGTCCGACAATAATACCTTGTTTTTTGGCCCAATTTACGAAATCCTGGACGATCAAAAAATATGATGCAAAGCCAGTTTTTTTAATCACCTCCAACTCGTAATCAAGTCGCTGGATTGTCGAAGGCACTGGTTCCGTCCCATAACGTCTAGCTAAGCCGGTATATGCCAACTCTCGAAGATAACTATCGGCATCCTGCCCGGCTGGAAGAGGATATGGCGGTAACTGCGTCTTACCAAGCTCAATTTCGACATTGCACCTATCAGCGATTTTGACGGTATTCTCTAACGCCTCGGGAACCTCGGCAAACTTCTCAGCCATTTTGTCTGGCGGTAGAAGAGAGAAATCATCATTGCGCAAGGTGAGACGATCCTTGTTACTGACCTCGGTGCCGGTTTGAACCGCTAAGAGAACATCGTGGGCATGGGCATCTTCACTGCGCAGATAATGGGAATCCTGCGTCGCTACCAGTTGTATTCCCGTCTCGCGCGCCAATTGTATAATCTTAGGTGTAGCCAGATTTTGATCTTCTGTGTTCGGGTGTTGTTGGATCTCTAGAAAAAAATTACCAGCGCCAAAAATCTCCTGATATTCAAGGGCGATTTGTTTAGCCTTGTCGGATTGGTTGGAAAGTATCGCTCGGGAAACCTCGCCGCCAAGACAGGCCGAGAGCGCAATCAGCCCTTCGCTATGCTGGCGCAAAAGATTTTTGTCTATGCGAGGCTTATAATAAAAGCCGTCCAGATGAGCGGCAGTAACGAGCTTAATGAGATTCTTATAGCCGGTGTTGTTTTCGGCAAGTAGAACCAAGTGATAGTAATTACCATTGCCCTTGCCGGGTCCGCTTGGCCGTTTATCATACATATTCTCGGTAACATACATCTCGCAACCGATAATCGGCTTGATACCGGCCTTCTTTGCTTTCTGATAGAACTCGATTACTCCATACATCGCCCCGTGGTCAGTAATCGCTACCGAATCCATGCCCAGCTCCTTCACCCGCGCCACCAACTCATCTATTCGCGTCAGGCCATCAAGCAAGGAGTAGTGGGTGTGAGTGTGGAGGTGAGTGAACTTCATCCCGTTAGAAGTAGTAACAGCGGCACATAAGTTGGACTTACGATCACTGTTTTACTTTGATTAAGCAACAGTTTTGATGTTACTGACCCGCTAGGGCTACTTCTAACGGGATTCATTGCCTAATTTTACCATTCGCTCAAATTGCAACAACCCCGCTTTTTTGTGGACAACTCCACAAAAACTTGACAAAATTATAAATTACCTCACCATTAAGGTTAGATCTTTGCATCTTATTGAACTAATGGGGGCTTGATGCCAAATGTTCTAAGATATTTTACAAGAAATAAAACTAGTAAAAATAATGATCTTTTTGCTGATTTGACCATACCTATGTGCACGCCTGAAAAAGCCCATGAAATTTTTACCAATAGAAAACAAGCCTATGAAAAAATGGTTCTAGCAGGTCAAATAGAAAATATTGAACCACCTGAACTCTGGGTTAAATATGATAACGGCACAGAAGAGCCCGTAGCAGAAAAGCACCATAATACCTGGCTAAACTAAATCAGCCATTGCCCGCTTTGCGGGTTTTCTTTTTGCAAAAATTACAAAGAGCGGGAACCCCCGACGTAGTCGTCGGGGTGATTTTTATCGTTTGCAAATTGCTAAGAGAAGTACCAGCTCGACGGGTTTACCGGCGGAGGCGCGTGCGTTTTGCGCCTGTCCCGAAGGGCCAGCAAAACACGCGCGCGAAGCCGGACGACGAAACGTCGTTTATATAAACTTGTAATTTTTGTAAATCCTGTTAAACTAGACCTCAAATGGGAGTTCCACGCGCACATTCTACTCGTGGCCAAAAGGACCGCAGACGCAGCCACCTCGCCCTCGATAAACTCGGGCTTCCTTTGTGTTCTCACTGCCGTAAACCCAAAATGCCTCATAGAGTCTGCAAATCTTGCG
>CAYHQI010000019.1:7701-10240 GCA_964358785.1 uncultured Candidatus Saccharibacteria bacterium | reverse complement strand
CAATGTTTTAGCCGAAGTTCCTTTGCCGATTATTATATCAAGGCAATAATTTTCAATCGCCGGATACAAGGTTTCTTCAACGGTTTTGTTTAATCGGTGGACTTCATCGATAAACAAAAAATCTCCGTCTGACATGCCGGTTAATATTGAGCCGATATCACCGGCTTTTTCCAACGCCGCACCAGAAGTTATTCTAATACCAGCGCCAGATTCTCTGGCTATAAGATAGGCGAGTGTGGTTTTGCCAAGTCCGGACGGTCCATGGATTAAAATATGCTCAAGTGATTCTTTACGTTTCTTGGCGGCGCCGATAAGTATGGCCAAATTTTCCTTAACATTCTGCTGACCGATATATTCATCAAAAGTCGTGGGCCGTAAGGCCAAATCCAACACCTGATCGTCTTGGTCTTGCGGGACAGATAGGTCAGTTAGCTTGGGTTTAGAGACGCTTGACATGTAGGACTTTTGCGTATAGAATGTAGTTATTAGAAGCTCCTCGCTAGGAGTTTTAGTTTAATCGTTATTAGACCCCTGTAACCTGTAGGCAATTGAGCTGTTCGGGCAACCTTACGGCTCAATCGGAGCATTTTCGCAGATGGGTAATTTGGTTCCGACTGGGTTATACCTCGGTATTGCTCTACCCCGGGTTTCCTTAAGTCTGGGTTATTGCCTACAGATTACAAGGGTCTACTATTTTGTAGCAAATTATAATTTATAGATTAAAAGTTATAATTAAAATTTGGAAGCTACCAAGCTACTCTCCTACTACTCGCATAACTTCTTCAATCGAAGTTACTCCATCCAAGACTTTCAAAAGGCCGTCCTGAATGAGGGTCGTCATGCCATTCTTTATTGCCAATTCCTGCACTTCTGATATAGGCGGGGACTTTAATATCAGTTTCTCCATTTCGCCGTCAATCTCAAAAAGTTCGTAGATTCCGATTCTGCCTTGATAGCCGGTGGAGTTGCACTTCTTACATTTATCGGGCTGGTAAATTTCTGTGGATTCACCAAACTTAGGCCCGGTTATTTTTTCAGATAAGTCGCTAAGATATTTTTTAAGCAAAACTAACTCTTCGCCGGAGATTTTTTGTTTTTTTTTGCATTTTGGGCAAAGTTTTCTGACTAAACGCTGGGCCATAGCGACATTAATGGCCGGAGCGATCGTTACTGGCCGTACTCCGAGGTCTATCAGACGAGGGATCGTGCCGGCGGCACTGTTGGTGTGAAGTGTGGAGAAGACTAAGTGCCCGGTTAGCGCGGCTTGCATCGCAATTTCTGCTGTTTCCACATCCCTGATTTCTCCGACAAGAATTACATCAGGGTCCTGTCTGACTATAGAGCGCAGGCCTCCGGCGAAGGTATAGCCGGCTGTCGGGTCAACCTGCGTTTGAGAGATGCCTTCCATATGGTATTCGATAGGGTCTTCAATGGTTATGATTTTAACATCCGGATTGTTCACATATCTAACGAATGCGTAGAGGGTTGTGGTTTTGCCGGATCCGGTAGGGCCAGTTGTTATTATTGCTCCGGTAGTCTTAGCAAGTAGTTTTTTAATTTGGATAAGGACATCTTCGCGCATTCCAAGGTCTTCAAGCTTCTGTTTGATAGTCCCGGGGTCAAGGATTCGCATCACAATATTTTCTCCATAAGCGCCAGGTAGAATTGACACGCGGACTTCTATGTCTTTTTCACCTCTTCTAATTGTAAAGCGACCATCCTGCGGGTTATCGTGAATGTTTATCTTTAGCCCTGACAGCAGTTTAATTCTGGAAAGAAGGCCCGGATAGCCGATTGGCGAGAAATTAACTATATCGTTCAAAACACCATCGAGACGATAGCGGAGGCGGATATCTTTTTCTTCGGGCTCGAAATGAATGTCAGATGCCTCAATCTTGAGTGCACCGGCTATTAGGATGTCTAACACTTTAGTTATTGGAAGTGAGGTTAAGCGCTCTTTCAGGTCGGCGATATCTTTTATTTGCTTTTCAATGTCAGACAGTGCATCTTCTTTTATTTCAACAACGCCAGGGGGTGCCATTATTCTTTCTTTTTTCTCTCGATATCTCAACCAACCCGCCTCAAGGCTTAATGGTGAGACAATAACGAGACCATACGCATAGCCTTGGCTCTTGAGGTTGTCTAGTATCGGTTGGATTTGTGGATTCTGCGGATCAACGATCGCGATTTTAAGATTCTGGCCGTTTTTTGAAATTACAATCATTTGGCCGGAGCGAGCATCTTTTTCGTCAATAACCAAGACAGCGCTGGCATCAATTGGGAACGACTTGAGATTAACATAAGGCAAGCCGGTTTTTTGGGCTGCCGCCTTAGTTTCTTCTTCGATTTTATCGACCTGAATAGAAGAGAGTTTTTCCTCTAGCTCTTTTTCGAAATCTGGTTTTTGTGTGACCTGCGCCATAATTGTTAACTAAATTCTAACATCTTTTATTACTTTTGTTCTCCACACGCAGTAAGTCTTGGTTTAGCAACAACCGCAAGCACGGTCAATTGTGGATAACGTGATAAGTTGTTGATA
>CAYHQI010000019.1:0-7601 GCA_964358785.1 uncultured Candidatus Saccharibacteria bacterium | reverse complement strand
GGTGCTAAATTTGTTAGCCGATGCTCGTTTCACTGCGCTCGGACAAATTTGCATGCTCGATACCAAACAATTTATTTCGGCGATCAAGCAGATTGCCGAAGAAAAAGGGATACCCGAAGACAAGGTCGTAGAAACCATTGAGGCCGCCATTGCCGCGGCCTACAAGAAGGACTATGGCGAGAAGGGCCAAATAATCAGGGCAAAGCTAAACCAAGAGACTGGCGATGTTAAGATTACCCAGATCAAGTATGTAGTAGAGGGAGTCGACGAAGATGAGAATGTGATTGGCGAAGTACCTGACAGGCCAGACCTGGCCGAGACCATAATGGGTTCCAGAGAAAGGCGGGACGAAGGCAGGTCCGGTGAGCCGTCAAAAACAGCCGGTCTGCACAGGTCGGGAGATGCCAATATTGAGGCGGAAGGCGAGGACGACGGTAAGGTCAAATTCAGTCCGGAAAAATATATAATCCTGGATGAAGCAAAGAAGATAAACAAAAAACTCAAGGTGGGTGATGAGCTGGTGATTGATCGTGAATCGAAGACTGAATTTGGCAGAATAGCGGCCCAAACTGCCAAACAGGTTATCATACAGCGACTTAGAGAGGTGGAGCGTGAAGCGATACTGGCCGACTTTAAGCAAAAAGAAAATGAAGTTGTGTCCGGCGTGGTTCAGCGCATGGAAGGTAGTATGGTCTATATTGACCTTGGCCGTACCAACGGACTGCTCATTCCTGCTGAACAGCTTTATCAGGATAATTATCGTATCGGTCAGCGGTTGAGATTACTGGTGTTGAGAGTTGAAGAAACAAACAGAGGGCCGGTGATTTTATTGTCGCGATCTCATCCCAAGTTGGTTCACAAGCTTTTTGAATTTGAGGTGCCGGAAATTGATTCTGGCAGTGTTGAAATCAAATCTATTGCACGAGAGGCTGGTTCTCGTTCAAAGGTGGCAGTTACGTCCAACGAAGAGGGCGTTGATCCAATCGGTTCTATGGTGGGGCAGAAAGGCGTGAGAGTGCAGACAGTGATCAATGAATTGGGTGGTGAGAAAATTGATATTATTGAATGGAACGAAAATGCGGCTAAATTCATTTCGAATGCTATGTCCCCGGCTAAGATCATTGATGTTAAAATACTGGACGAACAACGCCATCATGCATTGGCTGAAGTAGCTGACGACCAATTCTCACTTGCGATTGGCAAAAGAGGCCAAAACGTGCGTTTAGCCGCCAAACTTACCGGTTGGAAAATAGATGTTCGTGCACCGCAGGCTAAGCTAACAGCCGAAGAGGCTGAAGCGGCGGAAAACCCGGTGGCAGTTGAGCAAGGATTGTCCCGATTTTTACCAAATCAGAATGATTTGGCTGAAAAATCGAGGATCCGCGATTCTGTTAAAACAGAATCGGGAGAAGTGCAAAAAACTGAAGAAATAAAAGAGGAGGTAGCAGAAACAACAAAAGAAACAATTAAGGAGGGAGAGCAAGAAGAAAAACCTAAAAAGAGCAGGAAGAAGAAAAAAGAAGAGGTAGTTCAAGAAGTCAAACCTTGACCTTTACTACTAAAAAACTTAAGGATTCGCAGGTTGAGCTAACGGTAGATCTCAATAAGGATGATCTGGTTTTGTATATGACAGAGGCAGAGAAGGTGTTAGGCAAAGAAATAAAAGTTGAGGGTTTTCGACCGGGCAAGGCACCCAAAGAAATGATTCGTAAGAAAATAGGAGAGCAAGCTATCAAAGAAGAGGCTCTTAACCTAGCTATTCAATCAAGCTTGGCCAAGGCCTTAGCGGAACAAAAACTGGATATTTTGGACCAATCAGATTTTAAAATTAAGGAAAACTCAACGGAGCGACTCATGTTTACCGTTAATCTTCTGGTTTCGCCGGAGGTGAAGCTTGGTGAGTATAAGAATTTAAGCATCAAAAAAAATCCGATAATGGTAATGGACGCGGAGATTAGTGCAGTTTTTGACGATATAGCGAAGTCTCGGACTGTATTGAAGGATGTAGAAAGACCGGCACAAATAGGCGATAGGGTCGAGGTAGATTTCGAAGTTAAAGACCCTTCGATGGGCTCGGGGCAAGCGGCAATAATTGAGGGGGGCAAAAGTGAGAATCATCCTGTTGTGCTCGGGGAAGATAAGTTTGTTCCCGGTTTCGAAGCTCAAATAGTTGGACTAAGACCAGGTGAAAAAAAGAATTTTTCACTGAAGGTGCCGGACGATTATTATCAAAAATCCATTGCCGGCAAGAATATTGATTTTGAAGTAGTTCTCAAAAGGGTGCAAGAGATGGCTAAGCCTAAAGTTGATGATGAACTTGCTAAGAGTTTGGGGAAATTTACTTCCAGAGCCGACCTCGAAGCCAATATAAGAAGCGGACTTACTTTGGAAAAAGAGGCCAAGGAGAAAGAAAGAATGAGGCTGACGATATTGAAAGAGATCGCTGGTAAAACCAAGGTTGAGATGCCAACGATGTTGGTTGAGAAGCGGCTAGACTCAATGATGCAGGGATTTGATAACGAATTGCATCAAAAGGGAATGGAATTGGGTTTGTATCTGGCCCAGATAAAAAAAACGCAAGATGACTTGAGACATGAATGGCAGAAGCAAGCGGAGGAGCAAGTAAAAATGGATTTGATAGTCAAAACTATTGCTAAAGATGAACGCCTGAAAGTAAGCGACGAAGAGGTGGGACAGGAGTTGCAGACTGTACTACAGCAGTATATGCTGGCCGGTGGAGAGGGTGCGCCGGGACCAGGACCGGAGGCCTTGCAGAATATTGATCCCGAACAGCTAAAGAATAGGATCCACAGTGTGCTACTCAACGAAAAAGTTTTTGAGTTTCTGGAGAAACACAACTCTGCCCTCTAATTTTTGAGATTTTGCCAAACTAAAAACCGGACTGTGTCCGGTTTTTAGTTTATACTTGCCCTCCGAAGTCCTTCAAAAAACTCAGGACGATGGAGGCTAAAAAATTGCGGTTACCAAGGGAACGGTTTAACTGCCGGTAACTTACCAACAGGTTTTCCCTTGTAGCTGGAAAAAGACTGGTTTATTATAAATAAATAGTCTTAATGCCCGCCCAGGTTTTTGGACTTGGGACAAATCGCCGAAATCATGTCCAAAAATCTGGGCGGGTAAGGGGTAGCTACAAAGCCACGTTTTCTCAGTACCCGATATTATCATTATACGCTTTTTTAAACTACTTGTCAAGTACACCGTACCACATGTTCACCTCCTCCCGATATTCATATTTAGCTCTGCGTTTTGGTCTTGCCGTTGTTTTTTTGTGGTTTGGCATAGACAAAATACTCCATCCTGCCTATTGGCTTAACGCTTGGGTGCCGCAAGGAGTCCAGTTGCTGATTGCTAAGTTTAGTCTCACCGGCATCCAGTTTATTTATGTAAACGGTATTTTTGAAATACTGGTTGGTTTAAGTCTGATAACTGGTGTGTTCGCCAAGCTATTCTCGGCCGTAGCCATTCTTTTTTTAATTGGTGTTTTGATTTTTGTCGGTATAAGCGAGGTTACTATTCGCGACCTCGGCCTAATAGGCGGTTTCTTGGCGGTGCTTTTATGGCCTGACAGCAGGAGTAGATTTTAGTTTTGACACTGGGAGATTCGCCTGGTAGACTTTAAATAATAAAATAAGCACATAGTTAGCCCTCCTACGCTAAAGCTCCCTACTACGCTAAAGCTACGAAGGGCAGGTCGGAAAAGCACTTCGACTTGTCCTCTGAAGTTTTAACGAAAAAGGAAGCTCCGCAGGAGCGAAGAAGTGGAAGAGCCAACAAAAATGAATGGAGAAGTCGAAGTTGTATTAGCGGTGAGTAGGGCGGTTGATGCCAGACCGGACACAAAACCGCCTTATGCCCAGTTTATTCTGCCCGGAGCAATTTTATTGGCGGCTCTTATTGTTTCCGGTACTTTGTTTTGGACCAGCAGTGCGCCTACGGGAATCGGCAAGGACGGCTCTGCCCAAATCGCCGGCATCGGTGATCAAGGCAAACCAGCAGATGTTAAGATTGGAGCAAGTGATCATGTGCTTGGCAACAAAGATGCCAAGGTAACTATCGTGGAGTTCAGCGATTTCCAGTGCCCATTTTGCAGAAGCTTCTGGAGCGGCGCCTTGCCCCAAATAAAGAGAGATTATATTGATACCGGCAAGGTGCGGTTTGTTTATAAGCATTTTCCGCTGGACTTTCATCCTGGAGCCAAACCCGCGGCCGAGGGATCGGAGTGCGCAAATGATCAAGGTAAATTCTGGGAGATGCATGACAAAATTTTCGAAGAACAAGCTAAGCAAGGACAAGGGACAATACAGTTTACCAAACAAGATGTTGCCAAATGGGCCACGGCCGTTGGTCTCAATATGGGCGAGTTCAACCAGTGTATTAGTTCCGGCAAGTACACCAAGCATGTCAGCGATGATCAGGCCTATGGCACCCAGCTTGGCGTAAGCGGCACCCCGACCTCATTCATTAATGGTCAGCGTATTGTAGGCGCTCAGCCATTTGCCAGTTTCCAGGCGGTTATTGATAGCTTACTCAAAAAGTAGACACAGAGGTTCAAATTAGCCATAATTAAATAGTCAGCCTGATGGCTGACTATTTAATTATGGCTAAGAAAATATATCTAGACTACGCCGGAACTACACCAATGGATCCGCTGGTTGAGCGGATAGTTTTGAAGCACTTGCGTGAGAGTTGGGGCAACGCCTCATCGGTACACGAAGTTGGACGCCAAGCCCGGCAAGTAATTGAAGACTCACGAAGATGCGTAGCTAAAGTAATTGGCTCAAAGCCGGAAGAAATAATTTTTACCGGATCAGGCACAGAGTCTGACAATTTGGCAATTTTTGGTATGGCCCGTGCTTACAAAAAATTTGGGCGGCATATTATAACTTCCAAAATTGAACACCCTGCCGTATTGCGCGCCTGCGAATATTTGCAAAAATATGAGGGTTTCAAAATAACCTATCTCAATGTTGATAAAAACGGGGTTATAAGTCCCGAAGCTGTCAAAAAATCTTTGCGGTCAGATACGACACTAGTTTCGATTACGTACGCCAACAACGAAATCGGTACAATCCAACCCGTTGCCGAAATTGCGAAGATTTTGAAGCAATTTCGGCAACGGAAACTACAAACTACAAACTACAAACTACCAACTAGTGAAAAACTCCCAGTTTTTCACTCGGACGCCTGCCAAGCCGCCGGGGCCCTTAATCTAAATGCAAATCAAATAGGTGTTGATCTAATGACGCTCAACGGCTCAAAAATATCCGGACCCAAAGCAACGGGTTGCCTTTACGCAAGACGGGGGATTAATCTCGTGCCTTTGCTCGTTGGCGGGTCGCAAGAAAGAGGAATGCGCGCCGGCACTGAAAATCCAGCATTAATCGCCGGGTTTGCCAAGGCGCTTGAACTGGCTGATGTCAGTAAGGCCAAGGAGAGTATGAGATTAATGGAACTTCGTAATTGCGCGATTGAAAAAATTATTAAGACAGTTCCTGGTAGCTGGCTCAACGGCGATTCGATTAAGCGATTGCCTAACAATATCAATATTTCTTTTGAGAGCGTGGACGGCGAGATGCTTATGATAATGCTTGATCAAAAAGGCATCCAAGTATCAACCGGTTCAGCTTGCACCTCAACCTCAACAGAGCCGTCGCACGTCATCAGAGCCCTAGGTTTACCGGACGAGTTGGCCAAGGGAAACATCCGTGTAACGTTAGGTCGCCAGACAACAAAAAAAGATATTGATTATCTTTTGGCTATTTTGCCGAATCTGGTCAAAAAATTAAGAAAATAAAACCCACCAAATGGCGGGTATTTAGGCAGAGGCAAAAATAGGTAAAGAACTAGCGTTGTGCGGTGCTCCTGCTCGAAATGAATTACAAATACCTTCTGCAAAAACGTCATAATCCTGCAGGCAGGATATATCCAACGTTCTCATGGCTACTATTTCTGGGCAGTCTTGTGGTTCGAACCTAGTAATAGTGGCATGGACACAGTTCTGACACTGATCTAAGACAGGCGGTTCAATAGCATAGTTCCTTATGGTAACTTGTCTATTTTCATTCATACAGAGCTCCTCCCGAATTCCGTTTTGAAGTGCATATTTCTGTTTTAGTATAGTATACACAAATCCGACTAAAAGGGGAACTATGCCCATTTGTAATCGCAGGCGTGACAATGCCATTTGGGTAAAATGTTCCATTCTGCCAGCTTCGCATGACCCGGTTTGAGCGGTTCTTTTTTATAATTTTCTATCTCGAAAATATCCCCCGATCTGCATCTAGGGCATCTTTGTTGCCTGGGGTGTTGTATCCACGGCCTCATCTTTCATTATATCAAGGTACAGTCGAAATGCCCTGTGTAAAACCAGATTCAAATTAAAACGAGTTTATATTACCTTGCAGAACACCACGAGCGTAAGCTCGTGGATGAATGCAAGCCCGGAGTGCGCCGAAGGCGCACGCAGGGGAATATATAGACCCTGCAATTTTGCAATAATATTTCGCTTTGCGAAATATTCAAAGCTCTTGCAAAATTGCAGTAGTACGCAAGTACCACGGCTGTAAAGCCGTGGGTCTCTATAGTCTATGTAGATTTAAATAATTAATAATTTCCAAATTGCATACCCTGCCGTCCCTAAAAATACCAGACCAGATATGAATGATATCGCATGAAATACTTTATCATTAATAAACTTTTTACCGAAGGCTATTAAAATAGAAAAAATAAATACCCAAGAAGTCGCACCCGCTAAAAATGTTATTAGAAAAAGCCAGAGATTTTCAGAATTTGTACTGATGCCTGAAGAAATTAAAATTCCGCCAAAACTTAACCAAAAAGCGATAGCCCACGGATTAGTCAGTGATAATATGGCGCCGTTAATAAATGCTGTTCGGTTTTTATTAGATGCTATGCCCCCTTCTATTTTTGGAAGATTTTTGATTTTGAATGCTGAAATTGCAAGATACACCAAAAAACTTATGCCAACTAAACCAACTGTAAATTTTATTATGTTATTCTGGACAATAAAACTAAGTCCGCCGAAAGCAAGGACAGCATAGGTGCCATCTCCTATTAAAGAACCAAGCCCTACGGCAAATGCCGACCAAAAGCCGCTTTTTAATCCTTGACGAATAGACTCGATGTTAATTATGCCTGGCGGCGCAGAGAAAGCGATACCAAGCCAGAAAGCCAACAAAAAAGATGCTGCGTTCATAAGTTATGACTCGAAAATATATTTTGATGCTTGGTCAAAAATAGCCCGAAGAGCTGCTACTAGTCCGCCTTCGGCAGGACGAAGTCTATCCTACGGCGAGACACAGTCCGCCCTGTTGGATTCGACCTCGCCTCTCATCTCGCCGTCGCTCGATTCGGGCTGGCCACCAGCTCGCGATTCCTCGACTGCTACTCGGGATATCGCTGCGCTGTTCTCATCCAACATGGAGCCGCTCAAGCGGCTCCTAGGGCGTCCTTCGCTATGCTTAGTCCGCCCTGTTGGAATCAAACATGAACACTTCTTTTGCCCCGACCCCCTGACTTTAAAACCCCTCGGTTTTAATATTTCCGCCCCGGGGCAAAAT
>CAYHQI010000018.1:0-10356 GCA_964358785.1 uncultured Candidatus Saccharibacteria bacterium | reverse complement strand
TCTTTTCCATTCGGCCCATTTAGCCTCCCTGGATTTAAAGCCAAATATCTCACGATCACTACCGCAGCGCAATCTTGAGCACCTCATCAATATTTTTAACGAATTTGAATTTTAGGTCACGGCGGATTTCTGCCGGAATATCTTCAACAACATCTTTCTTGTTGTCATCCGGCATTATTATGATCTTCAGCCCGGCTCGATGCGCCGCCAATACCTTCTCTTTTACTCCGCCAATCTCAAGCACCTTGCCACGCAAGGTTATCTCCCCCGTCATACCAACATCCTTGCGTACCGCACGACCGGTAAAAAGCGAAATGATCGCCGTGGCCATAGCCACACCAGCCGATGGTCCATCCTTAGGAATGGCACCAGACGGTACATGTATGTGAACGTCTTCTTTATAAAAATCATTTTTGAGGCCTAATTTAGACGCTTGGCTCCTGACATAACTCAACGCCGCGTGAACAGATTCTCTCATAACTTCGCCCAAATGGCCGGTCAACAGGAGTTTGCCACGCCCGGGCATTTTCGTCGCTTCAATTGATAAGACCTCGCCGCCGACAGGCGTCCAGGCTAGACCAGTTGAAACACCAATCTCGTCTTTTTTCTCGGCTTGCTGGTGAGTGTACTTTATCGGCCCGAGATAAGAGTGCAGGGTACTTGAAGCAACATTGACCTTGCCTTTGGTTTTCTTCTCGACAATCTTACGAATTACCTTGCGAATAATCGTCGCTACCTGCCGTTCGAGTTCACGCACGCCGGCCTCGCGTGTATGTTTACGAATTACATCCGCCAAAACTTGATCAGTAAATGCGATCATTTCGTTCTTAATTCCATGCTCGCTGAATAACTTTGGCACAAGGTATTTCTTAGTAATGCGAAGCTTCTCATCCTCCGTATAGCCGGGGAATTCGATTATCTCAAGCCGATCACGCAACGCCGGCGGAATAGTATCCAATACATTGGCAGTAGTGATAAAAAGAACATCAGACAAGTCAAAGGGTACCTCAAGATAATGGTCGGAAAAGCCGAAGTTCTGCTCCGGATCCAATGCCTCAAGCAAGGCCGCCGACGGATCGCCGCGGAAATCAATACCCACCTTGTCTATTTCGTCCAACATAAAAACCGGATTACGAGTACCGGCGGTATTGATACCTTGAATAATGCGTCCGGGTAAAGCACCGACATAAGTGCGCCTGTGACCGCGGATCTCAGCTTCATCACGCAAGCCACCTAAGGACATACGGACGAACTTGCGTCCCAGCGCTTTGGCGATCGACTTGCCAATAGATGTCTTGCCGACACCGGGCGGACCAACGAAACAAAGTATCGGCCCCTTGATCTTGCCAACTTGTTTTTGAACGGCCAGGTACTCGAGAATCCTCTCTTTCGCCTTTTTGAGACCGTAGTGATCCTCATTAAGTATTTTTTCGGCATTTTTGAGCTCCAATTTTCCGCCATTACCTGGAGACTTCTTAGACCAGGGCAATTCTACCAGCCAATCAAGGTATGTACGAAGGTAAGAGATCTCCGGGCTAAAAGAGGGCATTTTTTCCAAACGGCTAAGTTCCTTGAGCGCCTTGGCTTCGGTTTCGTTAGGCATACCAGCGGCCTTAATCTTGACGCGCAAGGTGTCTATTTCACCCTTCTCACCATCGATGCCTAGCTCCTTCTCAATACTTTTCATCTGCTCGCGCAAAAACATTTCCTTCTGCATTTTACCCAGCTGTTTTTTAGTTTCTTTAAATACCTTCTTCTCGGCCTCGATTATTTCCAGTTCGCGAGAAATGTAGAAGCTGATCTTCTTGAGCGCCTCAACGGCATCAATGGTTTCCAAAATATCCTGTTGATCTTTGAGTTCTAAATTGAGATTAATCGCGATCAAATAGACAACTTGCTCGGGATCTCTGATCTGATTAAGCGCTTCAACAAGATCGTTGAGCGCCGTCGGCACCTGACGCACTTCAAGTAATTTGTGGAATTGGTCGATGGTCGCACGCATCAAGGCCTCGGCTCCAACGCTACGTGATACCACGGTTTTAACCGGTTCTATCTTAACCTTGAAGAATGGATCAACTTGAGAGAATTCCTTTATTCGCACCTTGGCGATACCCTCTACATTTACCTTTGATGAACCATCGGGCAGTTTATGGACTTCGAAAACTCTGCCTACCGTGCCAATGCGGAAAAGATCCTTCTGATCCACATCGTCATAAATATTCTTTTGGGCGACGAAGACCACCAACCGATCCTGCGACATTGCCAAGTCCAAACTGCCCGCCGATTTAGGCCGTTGAACCAGAAGCGGAATTGCCACCCGCGGAAAAAGCACCACATTCTTGAGCGGTATCAACGGCAATTCATCTTTGATTATAATGTTGTCGGAGGTAAAGGGCATTGAGAAATAAGTATTAAGTATCAGGAGTAAAATGTCAAGAGAAAGTGGGACTTCATTTCCAAAAAAAAGCCCATCAAATAGGCCGGGACTGCTGATAATAAGAGGGGCAAGGTATTACTCTTTGCCCCTGGCAAACTTATCTTCTTCCTCGGTCCCAGGCTCCTCCACGCCCCTTCTCTCTTTATCAATCATCTCAATCAACTTCTCGATTAACCTCTTGGGGTCGGAATCATAAACAATCTTGCCCTTGCCGCGATGACCAATGTCAATAATATGTTTAATCTCATCAGCAAACCCGCCAGTCCCCTCAAGCACGCCTATCGGCTTATTATCTTCAAAGGCAATCGTGAACTCATTGAGCGTACCGATGCGACCACAGATAGTTATCACGGCATCAGCGGAACGGGTAAGCAAAAGATTGCGACCGGCATAATCAAAGCCTGTGTAAATTATAAAGTCGTAATTATCAATAGGCAACTTGTAACTTTTAACATGCGCCACATAACTAGCTGCCGGCGAAATGCCGATTGAGATGCCGCCGGCATCTTTGGCTCCCTTGGCGGCAAAATCAGGAATACCGCTGGTAGCGCCAGTAATCAAAATGCCGTCGTGCTTTACGATTTCTTGCCCAACCTCATAGGCCCGCTTATCGGCATCAACCGCGCAATGCCCGGTCTCCGCCGCACCCGAAACAACGAATTTGTATTTCATCCCGTACGAAGTAGCCCCGCCGAGGTCCTTCGGACTCGCGACTTTGTCGCGAGCGAGACTTCTAACGGGACTTATTCCACTTATAATAACAAAAAATTAAACAAAATCAACCAAGCTTAAATTCTTCGCTCTCTCTAGGCGCCACAGCATCAATACCGTATTTTTCACGGATAAGATTGGCCAGTGTTTTAGCGGATTCTTCTTCACCCTGGACAACAAAAACTTTTTTAAGACTGCCGGCACCACCCTCATCGGTAGTCGAAGCGCCAACCCACTTGAGCAATCCGGGCTGATCGGCATGAGCTGAATAGGCAGAGAGATTTTCGATATTACATCTGACTGGCACAATTTGTCCCATTATACGAACTTCTTTATCGCCCCCTTGAATACGTCTACCTAGACTGCCGTCCACTTGATAGCCGACAAACAAAATAGTGCTCGCCGAATCAGGCAAATAACGAATTTCGTGGTGCAGAATCCTCCCACCCTGACTCATGCCTGAACCGGCAATAATTATCTTGGGAGCCGGTACGTCATTTATTTTTTTTGATTCATCCGCCGTCGGTGTCATTTGAAGGCCGGGAAAATTAAAAATATCATCACCCGACTCGATCAAATACATCGTTTCTTTGTTAAAATATTCCGGATGTTTCTTATAAACCCCCGTCATTTTAATAGCCAGGGGACTGTCAACAAAAACCGGCACACGCGGAATTATTTTATCGTTGAATAAACCGTTTAGTTCATATAGAAGTTCTTGAGTCCGCTCAACAGCAAACGAAGGTATCATCAAAACTCCGCCGCGCTCGACCGTAGACTTGATTATCGAGACTAATTTCTGCCGTCTCTCCTCCCTGCCTTCGTGCACCCTGTCGCCATATGCTGATTCAATAACGATATAATCAGCGTCGGTAATCTTATCCGTCGGCCGCAAAAGCGGTGTCGGCATATTACCCAGATCACCCGAAAAGTATACTTTTCGGATAGTTTGTAGTTTGTAGTTTGTAGTTGGTAGTGATTTGAAATTTATATCCCACCGTATTTCAACAATGGCCGAACCCAATATATGACCGGCATCGTGGAAAACTGCGACTATACCTTCAAGTTCTATCAGCTCATTGTAATTGACCCCCTCAACCAACAACATTAGGCCATCCAGATCCTCCTGCTTAAACAATGGCTCATGACCCATCTCTTTGGCTTCCTCGCCTATCCGTCTCATATTATCAGGCAAGGCCACGGCCATCATGTCACGAGTAGCGGTAGTGGTATAAACCTTGCCGCGGAAACCGTCTTTGTATAACTTAGGCAAACGCCCGATGTGATCAATGTGGCTGTGAGTTATAAAAACATATTTAATCTCTGCCGGATCATATTTAAATGGCTGATAATTCAAATCCTCGGCATATTTACTGCCTTGATTCAACCCGCAATCAACGAGGATTTTTATTCCGTTGTGCTCGAGGAGATAGTTAGCTCCAGTTACTGACCGAGCACCTCCGTGAAAAGTTATTCTCATACGAATTTATAATTCCAACATTTTCTTTTCAAATCCGAATAATTTTTCGTAAATCAATTCGATTTTTTTCGGTTTCAATATATACCACGAGTCACCTTGTAATACATCATCTGTTTCTTTGGGGATTGATTTGCCTCTCTTTGCGTAGTGCTTTAATGCCAAATCACGGCGAGCCCCGTCTATCTTTTCAACAGTTCCTTCAAATTGTATTCCTAAATTATCTTCGCCCTTACCGCTTACTGTTATCGTACCGGCAACTCGAGGATTCTTAATAACTGCCTGCGAATGTCGTACTTCAGGATCAGACATCCAGTAAATATTTAATTCATCATCGTAAATATAAATAACATCCGAAACCCAAACTCCACCATCATCTTGACTGGCTAAGCTCATCAAATATCCTTTATTTAAAACTTCTTCAATTAATTGTTTAACATTATTTCCCATGACATTTCTTGCACACTGCGCATGACTTTATCAAATATCACAAAAAACTTACAATCAAATACCCGATTATACTCATCAACGCTATCGGCGGCAGAGCCGCCATCGGACGGCGGACTTGCTGGTTGCTGAATATTAAGTGCATCAAAAATAGGCCGAGTGCTGAAAAAACCGCGACAATGGTGGCTTGCAATAACGAGGTACGAACTAGCGAAGCCGAGAGTAATAACGGGAAAATCACATCGCCAGAACCTAGGATCATAAATCCTTCGCCTGGAGTAACATGAGAAACCCGCTCCCGCAGCGTACGGCCTGGCTCTGGTATAACAAATCCGAAAATCGCACGCGACTCAATCATAGCCTGGGCCATCTTTATCATGTGGCCGGTTTTATAAACCGATATAATATCATAAAAAGAAAATGCTACGAGAATATAAACAACTGTTATCGGCAGAAGCGAGATACCAATAGTGGCGCCGATACCGGCAATAGTCAGGATCATGGCTATATTTTGGGTAAGTATGCTCTGATAGAGCCAAAATATCACAACCAGAGTGACGGCAAGAGCCGTCGCGATTAATGGCATAAACCAAACACCCAACACGGCCTGCGAACCGGAAAAAATTATCAGAGACAAAAACGCTTTATATAAAACAGAGCCCGCCCGCTTGAATTTAGTTGCAAATACAAAAAATACAACAATGAAAACGACTAGCACCGCAAGGTCAACCCAAGAAAAACTGCCCCAATCCACCGGCTTAGCCGCAACCACTTCGGGCAAAAACCGCCAGGCGACATAAAGACCCAGCGCCTGCGTCGCCCCAAACGGCACCAGCATCCTCCAAAAATTGTTTAGATTAAAATTAATAGACATTCATCAGGATTCCGCTCGGCTGTCCGGCTACACGAAGTCTTTTTGTTCGACAGAGCTCACGAAAAAGCCTTCGTCTCCGCCGGATAACCCGCTCCGACTCTTTTTACTAAAAAGAGTCGGGCTATTAGTTTCTTTAGCAATCTGACTGTGTTAAAAAGCGCTACGCTCCCGGTTATGTAATCTTGGAGCCAAACCCCTACCTAAGAAATCATTCGCGGCAGGGGTTTGGCGGAGGGTTGTACTGTAAGAACACCGGATCACTTCTCCAGCCACGGCTTATCCGGATACTGCTTGATTACGTATCTATAGCCGACTTCTTTTACCGAAATACCAGGCGCTTCTCTAGCAATCCAGGTGTCAATCAGCGTCCTCTCTTCATATGAAACCGTTTTCAACTTGGTGCTAGTAGAAAACAACACCTCTGCGTCAGAATCAAAGTTTTTGACAGCGATAACAACCACGCCAATCAAAAATGCCGAAAAAATCAAAACAATGACCGACCCGACCCAAGATTCAATTTGAAAAGTTAATGGATTTCTCATCCCGTTAGAGGTAGCCCCGCCAAGGTCCTCCGGACTCGCGCCTTCGGCGCGAGCGAGACCTCTAACGGGATCATGGTCTAACTATTATAGTCCCCTCCTCTGTTGGATTTTTAGCATTATGATAACCAAAAATACCGGTGGTGGTGAAGGTATAAGTAAAAACGCCGCCAGCCTGAACATCCCCAACGCTGTCAAAACCGGCCAAATCAGGTAAACCATTAGTTATGTCGGAGACGACCCTCATCGCAGATTTACTGTCATTTTGAAATCTGACGCTATCGTCAACATGAATGCGAATGTTAGTAGGACTGAAAACTCCCAAACCATAGAAAACGGTATAAACCCTAGGTTGCCTACTCGCAACTGGACTGCTGGGAGAAGGCTGACCGCCATTTATTAAGTCAGGATTACCGCGGCTAAAATAAATGACTGCCAAAGCAAAACCAAGTAGAACCAAAATAATAATGACCCAGATGGCGCCTTTGGGTTGTGGATCGAAATCAGACATAGAATTTGAGGTCATCTCAAAACCCCATATTCGGCTATAATCTCCGTATATGGCCTGTGGCTTTGTGAAAATTCTTCGACAGATCACAGGATATGCCTCATAATTTTCACTTCGCCTCGGCTCATATACGAAAATTCTATCTCGAAAAAGGGCTTAGAGACGATCTCATTAATTTTATCACAGAATTTATAAAAACAAAAAAGCTCCAATTAGGAGCCCTTACTTTTTGCCAAGAAGAATATTCAATTCCTCCACGACCCGTAATAAATCCTTATATTCATTTGTTACTCTATTCCGCCCAGAGATGGCTGGGGTAACTGTTTTAACTATTATAGTAAACTTCCCTATCACAACCCGATCTTTTTCAAAATTGATTTTAGGTGAAGTGCGTTTGCGAACTCTTTTACTCCATTCGCTTTCCGCATCACGAAGAAAATCTTGATCGTGCGTGATTAGAAAGAATCTGCCCCTCTGGGCTGAATAATCAACCCATCGATATTTATATATCAGCCATAAACAATACAAAATTACTTGATGATCGAATGGTCTGATAAAATGAGCTGCGTCCTCTTCTCTGAACCATTTGAAGTTAAATAAAAAACGATGTCTGCAAAAAATATGTTTCTTCGTTTCACACCGAGACATCTTACAGTGTTGGATACTCTTCACATTAGCATCTAAAAATAAAACGGCATCTAGCTCTGCTTGATTATTTTGGTCGTCCAATTTATCCTCCGATTAACTTGTCAAAGATCACTAAGTTTCGTTAGCTAAAAGTTAATCCTATTGGAATTATTAGTCAACCCCGTACGCCCAAAAACTCGCTAACAATCTCTTTGTCCGACCATGGAATTTTACGGTCTCCGGCTACAGCCATAGAGGTTTCCGACCCCTTGCCGGTTATTATGACTACATCGCCATCCTTAGCCAGCATCACGGCCGTTTTTATTGCCTCTTTTCTATCAATAATTTTCTTATAGTGGACAGTTGACGGCAAGAATCCCGATGCTATCTGTTCTAAAATCATATCAGGATTTTCATCGTACGGGTCTTCGTTGGTCAAAATAATTTCATCGCAATACTCGGCGGCAATTCCGCCAAATTCAGATCTTTTCCACTTATCCCTGCCGCCGCCGGCTGCACCGAGGACGCAGATGAGTTTAGGTGCTAGGTTATAGGTACTGGGAACTAGCTTATTTTTCAGAGTTTCATAAACCAGTTTAAGCGAATCCGGCGTATGAGCATAATCGATCACAACATCAAAACCACCAGACGCGCGAATTATTTCCATCCGCCCCGGTACAGATTTAATCGAATTCAATGAGATCACGGCTTTATCCATATCCAAGCCGTACGCATCGGCAATCGCAAGCGCGGCTATGGCGTTATACTCGTTGAAGTCCCCGAGAAGTTTCAGATTTAATTTTGCACTTTTTGTTTTTAGATTTTCGCTTGTTATCATCCCCCATTTTTTTCCATAGGTTATCTTGCGTCTGGCCGGAAAATTAGTAAACTTCTCAAAATACCGATCATCGATATTAAGCACATGGGTACCGCTAGTTTTTAAAAAAAGTCTTTGCTTCGCCGCCATATAATTATCGAATGAACCGTGACTTTCAAGATGCTCTCGATGAAGATTGGTGAAAACCGCGCAATCAATACTGACACCGGCGAGCCGATGCTGGGCGATACCTTCTGACGTTGCTTCCAGAATAACGTATTTAACTCTCACTCGTTTAGCTTGATATAAAAACTTCTGCAGTTTGAACCGACCGGGCAAGGTCATTTTTAATGTATTAGGCCAAGTCCGCTCTTTTATCTTAAACCCCAGAGAACCAACCGCCGCCACCGACAAACCTTGATCTTCAAAAATCTTACAAATCATATAAACCGTCGTTGACTTACCCTTAGTTCCCGTAACCGCGATTACCTTCATACTTCGAGATGGAAACCCATAAAGTATCGCCCCCAACGTCGCCAATATCCAATGATAGATCGGCTGTACCCACTTAAAAATTCTCCGCGGAATAATCTTGCGGCCCAAATTAAGCAAACTGTTTAAAATTTTATTCTCTTGAAACATCGCATAAGTTTGACAGATAGCCGTCTCTATCACCACTAGCAACCCCAGCGAGGTTGCTGCGCTCCGTTTAAACTGTGGATTTTCCTCGCAGTGAAAAATTATACTGCTCGGAACCGTGCAAAGTCACACAGTTTCAACGGTGCTATAGCCGACTATCTGTCAAACTTTTAAAACAACTTCCTTGCTAAACGATACGCCAAATACCATAACTTGGAAATCGGCAGATCGAATGAACCCGGATATTCAACGGTGTGGCCGCCCCAACCGAGTTTGAAGCGGGTTACGCCCGGCCATTTATTGGCGTCAATGCCCCATAGATCGTAGTACTTAGTTTGTAGTTTGCTCGCCTCGCTGAAGCTTTGGCGAAGCGGGTAGATTGTAGATTGTAGATGTTTAATAATATACCAGTGCAGGGCGTAGGGGGCCATCAATGCCCGATGTTCATAATCAGAAGCACCGTGCAAATAGTAACCAGTCTCTCCATAAATCAAAATTACTGCACCAGCGACAGGACGACTATCTTTATATGCCAAAAATAACCTGGTCTTCAATCCTGGCGTGCCCAATAACTGTCTGTAATAATCATCGGGATGCGCGCTAAACTTATCTCGCTTAGTAGTTTTTTTGAGAAGCTTCAGAAAAAGGTCGACATCCTCACTCTCCTTGACATTGATTCCGTGGCCCTCGGCAACTTTGATATTATACCTTGTCTTGTGGTGCATCTTGCCCAATAACTCATTACCTTCCTTCTCAATATCAATCACCACGGTCCGGCTCGGCTGAATTTCTTTTTTGGATTTGCGGAATCCCGCCTCAACAAGCGCCTGCGCTACGCTATCAATTAGCGGCTCCGTCTTTACGAAGATAGATTTCTGCACCTTGCCTAATTCACGCAAATACTTAACAAAATTAGCCACCGGATTCTTGAGGCCACCTGTCATCTGATTAAAATCCATACTCGGCCCATGCGGAATATATAAATAACTTTTGCCAAATGGCAGATTGTGCTTAATTATTTTGGCCGATATCCCCTCTTTCTCATACTCAAAAACCTCCCGTCCCGTTAGAAGTCGCGCTCGCGCCAAAGGCGCGAGTCCGGAGGACCGCGGCGCGGCTACTTCTAACGGGGCCCGCCCCAGCGACCTTTGAAATTCCACCCACTTCCTTGATTGTAAAAACCCTTGACTTTGCATAGTGGTTTATGATATAATTGAAGAATAGGCTACAACCTAAATTCAGCCCTCAAGTGCATAATCTCTTGTATTAATATTTCTGAA
>CAYHQI010000017.1:0-10826 GCA_964358785.1 uncultured Candidatus Saccharibacteria bacterium | reverse complement strand
TTGCGAATCGGGAGAAATTGGAAATTGGAAATTGGGCCTGAAAAGGCCGATATCTATTCCTTGACCAACAATGTGGAGCTTGGGGGTTTTGAGACGAAACCCCTGCAAAGTTGAAGCAAAAATACCTTCGACAAATTTTTCAGCTACACGATGCTGCCACGTAATAGTCTTATGCGCGTACCAAAGAAAAACCTTCTTACCTAGCAACAGCCACAACCAAGCCCCAACGACAACATAAATAGCATTCATGTGCACAAATACCACATCATACTCTCGGCGCAACTGCCAAATGTTTTTGTATAAATTCCACAGGTATTTTATTCTTTTGAAAATTTTAAAATTGAAAATTGATTGGGAATTGTCCCGATTTTGCTTCGCAAAATCGAGGATCCTCGATTCGTTTTGCGAATCGGGAGGAATTGGAAATTGGAAATTATTTCGGTCTTTACCCAAACTAATTACTTTTATATTTTCAGGTAAACTAAAACTGCCTTTTTCAAGACATAGAACATTTATCCTGTCATATTTTTTGGCAAATTCCCGCAACCAGCCAATAAAAAACCCGAGTAATTGGTCATTTTCATCAACGGTTTTGGTTATTATTAAAAGATTAGCCATATTGCTACCATACAAAGAAAAAAGATCAATGTAAATCAAAACCCGCTTGAAGCGGGTTTTGATTTTAATTTTAATTTTCAGATCTCATTAGCATATCTACCGAACACCCATCCCCAATCTTTGCCATCTTTTTTAATTCTATACCAACCATCATTAACGGTGTTAAAATCAAATTCTTGACTGGAAAGAACCCGTCCGATCATTTTGCCTTTCAAGCTGGGGTTATCCCGCACCCTCAAGAAACCTATACCCCTAACAACTCTCAATTTACCTCCAACTCTCATTTTGCCAAATTCACTGCCAGAAATAATTTTTACATCACTCCAATTATAGCCAGCAGCATTAAAATCGGCAAGGGTTCTGACCCAAGTCAGCGTACCGTCAGAACCTGCTACATAAACCTTTGGGTCACTTGCCTTTCTAAAGAGCGAATGCGTTACTGGGGCTGGCGTGGGCGTAGCGCCGGAGGTCGGAGAAGGCGAAATTCCTGGAGTTGGTGTAACTGAAACTGTCGGTGTGGGACTAGGCGAAGGAGTCGGAGTTGGTGTGGGTATAGGCGTAGGTGTTGACCCGCCGCCAGAAGCAGCTAGAAGCGGAGTAATATCGACACTGCCAGACGCGCTTGATCCGATAGTTCTGTCAGCATAAGTCGTAGTCGTAGTCACCCAACTTGAATGGCTGAATTGTGCGGTGGTCGCCGTATTTGCCAGCGGTACAGCACAATACCAATTACCGTCGCTATTATTGGTACAAGTCGTCCCCAAGCTATTCCCGGCCGTTACTGTTCCCGCGGTAACCTTATTATTTGTAAAATCTCCGCCTGATTCATAAACTCTTATTTTATGACCAAAATCCAATCCACTCTCGTCAAGATCACTGTCTGTTTCCACACCGAAATCAACCGACTGCGAAGCGGTGGCAGAAACCGTTAGGGCAGATGAGGTTCTGTTAACATATCCATCCGCTCCAGCAGTGACAGTCCCGCCGCTGGTTGAACCGGCAATATATCTTTTGCCGCCGCTGTATGATTGCGAAGCTACGGTACCACCATAAGTAGCAGAGGCCGTGGTTCCGTTTAGTGTAATAGCGGTTCCAAGTTCATCATCCACGCCATTAACTAAAATTGTGTAATCCATACTGGCCCCGGTAGAAAATGCTGCCGAACTCGAAGCGGCAAGCAACACGCTCCATCTTCTAGTCACCCAGCCGTCAAGTGAAACTTTGCCCTTAATAGTATCGGCATCTCCTCCGAAATCACAAGTAGAATTGGTCATTTCTGTAGATGCAGAAGAAACCTTTACAATGCCGTCCAGAGTATTAGTGCTCTCAGAAGCAGTATTATCCTGTACGGAACCGGATGCAGTACCATTACACGACCATTCAACCGTAACTTTATTACTGGTATCCTTGGCATTCGCGACATCTAACTCTGTGTCAATTCTAAAAAAAACAAATTCGCCGGCATCAGCGGCATGTGCATTATTTGAAATTATAAAAAATGCCGCCACCAGTAAAGCGACAACAACAAGCGTAGACCAGATAACAAAAATCGACTGCCTCCTGGGCAAAATAGGCGTGCTTACCATTAGTGAAACCTGCCATTTAACAAAATTCTTAACCCTAACTTAACCCTAATAGGAAAGAAATACCACTGCCTTAGAGGCCGTAGAATGAGTAAATAGCATAGATTAGATTACAAGATAATTATACCATCCCTTAACTCAAGGTCTCTTTTTTATGTGGATAACTTATAAACTACTTTCTAGCAAAAATCACATACCCGGCCGTAGTATTACGCGACTCCTTTATAAATGCCTGATCCAAAGTGTACGCCATCGGCTCAAGAATTGTACGCACGCGCCACAAAAACGGAAGAAAACCTATGATTGCTCGGAAATAGCGACCTATTTTAAATAACTCTATTTTCTCGAAATTTCTAAACAAAACGTTCAATCCATCTTTTGAAAATCGCCAATAATCACGGTAACCGTCCTTGCGGGCATGATAAGGGTGAATAAACGGAATAATTGCCAACATATAGCCCCCAGGCTTAAGCACTCTGTAAATTTCTTCGGCAGCCTTATGCGGTGAATGAAGGTGTTCAAAAACATAGACATGCAAAACAGCGTCAAACGATCCGTCCTCGAAGGGCATTTGATGAGCATCGCCCACCACGTCTGGTTTCGTGTTCGAATCTATATCCAAAGTTATATACTTCTTACCATCAAGAATATTTTTATGCCGCCCCATTATTTTCTGAAAGGGCCGCCCGCCTCCCACATCTAAAATTGAATGCGATTTTTCGGCAATCAGTTTTAATTTTTCCTCAAAAAATTTATCGTAATCGTAATGCATAGCAGTTATTATACTTCAGTAATTAAGCCCTGCAACTTCTCTGCGAAGTTTTGGATCGCTGACTTTTTTTCAAATTGTTTAACTAACTCAAGTCCAACTTGTGAAAATTTATTTTGTAGTTTATGACTGTCGAGCAAAGACAAGATTATATCTGCCATCCGTTCAGATTCCCAATCTGTGAATAATCCGTTTTCACCATCTCTTATAACATCACACATTATCCCGACAGGGGTCGTAATCACCGGCACCCCGCAGGCCATAGCTTCCAGCGCTACTCGTGGCCCACCTTCGTTTAAAGATGGGTTAATGAAAATCCTAGCACTATTATAAGCGGCGGCAACATCGTTGGGGGTCTCAAGCCAGCCAGAAAAAAAGATGTTGGTGAGTAGCGAGTGGCGAGTAGCGAGTAGTTTGATCCGATTAAGTTCCGTGCCTTGGCCGATGATCAATAATTTGATATCGGACCTGGATATTTTTACGATTCTAACGGCTTCAATCAAGTTAAGAATGCCTTTGTTTTTTTCAAGGCGAGCGGCAAATACCAGGTCATATTTTTTTTCAACTTCTATCGGCTTAAAAACATCCAAATTAATATACATAGATGGAATATAAACTATTTTGCTTTCCGGCACGCCAGCTCTAATCAAAAATTCCGGTACCTGATGCTGATTGACAACTCTTACTACCCTCGCCTTGGCAGTGTCATATTTGATGAAACAGCGTGTCACCAATTTATAAAACCACTCTTTGAGATTGGCCACTCTGGGGTAACCGGGAACGTGGTGAATCTCAATAACATAAGAAACTCTGATCTTATTCCAAAGCAATCTCGCTCCAATACCGTTATAAAACGGCGGATATTCGTGAACGGTCATCAGGTCGAACTTGTATTCTCGATAAACCTCCATTCCCTTTTTCAAAATCCACCACGGTTGCATTATCAACGGCCACGGAGATGGATGAATATAAACATTTCCAAAAAGAGGTTCAATCTCAAATCCCCCAGAGGTTGAACCTCTGGAAACTTTTGGGCAAATAATATCCACTCTCTCCCAATACTTGTGAAACTCTTCAAGAGTATTATAAAAAGCACCGTGCTTACCTTCGGCTAAAGACCTATCTCCGCTTATCATAAAAAGCTTAGCCATTGGTCAATAATTTTATAGTTTCCTCAAGCATCTTTTCCGAACTGAAATGCGCGGCGGTTTTTTTACCTTCTTCAATAAATAGTTTACGAAGTTCCGGTGTCTGCCAAGTAGTCTTAATGGCTTCGACCAAATTAAACTCATCATTATATTTCACTAAAAAACCATTTTCTCCCTGCTGAATCACTTCCAAATTCCCGCCAACCGCCGTTGTTATCACCGGAACCCCGGCAGACATTGCCTCAAGAATCTGATGGGAAAACCCCTCGTAGCCGGTATTCAAAACAAACATATCCGCCGCCGCCATATATAAACCGAGCTCTTCTTTGTTTTTTTTGCCGACCAAATAGATTTTTTTCTCAAGCCCGAGGTTTTTAATAATTGACTTCATAATTTTTTTCTCCGAGCCGTCACCCACAATAACAAGACGAAAAAATTGGTTAATCTGCAGGAGCTGGGGCATTATTTTAATCAGCATCCGGAATCCTTTCCAAGGAACAAAACGCCCAACTGAAAGAATTATATTGCCCGGTATGCTAATTTTCTTCCTTGCTTCCTCGTGGCTGATCTCGGGCGTTTGAAAATCTACTCCATTGTAAATAACCAGGATTTTTTGACGAGAAACGCCCCAACCCACAACTAAACCAGCCAGATATTCCGAGGGTACTATTACCATATCAGCCTTTTTACAAACCCAAGATTGCAATTTGTGCAAAATACCAATCCAGCCGCTTTTTTTGGATTTTTGGAAATCGTCAATTAAAAAAAAGGTTTTGCTTTTATTTGCCGCCGTCTCCCACGCATAATCGCCGGCGATACGCACTAAAAATTTCTTTTTCAGTATTCTTGCGGCCATCAGCGCTGGCAAGCCAGCGCTGATGGCATTTAGGGCAAAAACCGTATCTGATCTTTTAGTCAAAAAAAGCGCCCTTAAAAAATAAATCGAGTGTCTTAAAAATTTAGGTGCCGCCTTCCAAACGCGTATCACTTTATATGGCAAGAGTTTATCCTGCCGATCCCTAAAGACAGGAGAGTAGGTTAATAAGACAATGCTGTGGTTCTGGGATAATTTCTGACACAAAAGCCGGGCATAAGAAGCCGACCCGCCGATTTCTGGATAAAAAATCCCAGTTGCAATTAAAATTTTATGTGTCATTTTCTGATAAAAAAGTTAAATCTGATAATGTGGTAAATTGCCGCCAATCCGTCTCTCCAATTTATTTTCTTGCCTTCGGCGTAAGTTCTTCCTTTGTAAGAAATCGGCACTTCGGTAATCTTAAGATCAAGCTTCGCCGCCCAAGCTGTTAACTCCGGATCAATGCCGAATCTTTTTGACTCAATGTACGGGTAAATTCGGCCAATTGCATTTCTAGAAAATACTTTGTAGCAGGTATACATATCCGAAAGAGGAACGCCGCTTAAAACATTAGACGTCCAGTTCAAGATTCTGCTGAACAAATAACCGCGTTTATATATAATTTTATTTTGTCGGGATATATCCGACTTAAGAAAACGGGATCCATATACAACGTCCGCTCTGCCGTCTACAATCGGTTTTATCAAGTTGGGATATTCTCGCGGATCATATTCCAAATCCGCATCCTGAATAAGCATAATATCGCCGGTCGCCTCCTGAAATCCTCTCTTTACCGCCGCGCCCTTGCCTTTGTTTTCATCCTGGTAGCAAATCCTATACTTACCCTCCAGGCCACGGAGAATATCTCTCGTACCGTCCGTAGAACAATCGTCAACGATAATTACTTCCTTCTCCATTCCGACATCAGCGCCATCAACCAATTCTAAAATCTTTTTTATAGTTTTGACCTCATTATAGACTGGGATTATTACACTTAATTTGCTGAATTTAGTTTGTGTCATATATTTCTCTGAATTTCTCGGCAATTAAATTCCAGTCGTATTTTTCCGAAACCACCAACTGGGCATTCTTGGTGATTTTAGTGGTAAGTTCTTTATCGGATAACAAAAGATTAATTTTTCGCGCTAGATCCCCCGGATCTTCCACCTTGCAAAAAAATCCGGTTTCTCCGTCTTTAAGAAAATCAGGAATTCCTCCGACTTTGGTGCCGATTATCGGAACACCAGCCGCCATTGCCTCCAAAAACGCGTTGCCAAGCCCTTCTGATCGCGATGGCCTTACAAAAACATCAGAAATTTTCAGATATTTGGGCAAATTGCCGTGAGTTATCGCTCCGGCAAAAATTATATCATCCAAAATATTCAACTCCCGCGCCAAGACAATGAGTTCGTTTTTTTGTTCGCCCTCGCCAATAATTAGTAGTTTGTAGTTTGTAGTTTGTAGTTTGTAGTTTAAAACTTCTAGAGCCCGAATTAAAATATCAATGCCATTCTTAGGAACTAGGCGGGATACGCTTATTATCGTTTTTTCGCCGGGTTTTATGCCCAGGCCGTCAGCCACCAAAGATAATTCACCGTAACTGTAGTCTTTGGAAAAATTCCCGATATCAACACCGTTAGGTATTACCAAAATTTTGGCTTTTTTATTTAATTGTCTGGCGTAATTTTTTAAATAATTGCTAATAGCGATAATAACATCTGCTTTTTTTATTATTAGATCTCTGAAAAAATTCATCAGGAATCCCTGTTTTTTAAGATCTTTACCCTCTTGAAGATTTAATAAAAATATAACGCCAGGATTAAAAATCTTAAATAACCAAGCCCCTCCTCCTCCTTGAGAGGCCTGCAAGGCATAAACTTTTTTATAAGGGCCGAATTTTTTAGCAAGTTCCCGGGCTTTAATATATGCGGCAATAGGATATAAGTTTTTAGGAAGTATCAGTCTCACCAGATTTAATCTTGAACCGACCCTATAAACATTTACATTGCTAAACTTTTCTTCTGACGGCAGGAGTTTCTTGCGGTCCAACGGATCGCTTAAACGAAGAGTGATAAGATCAAAACTTATTTCAGGAATACGGATCGCAACTTCATGAAACGCCAACTCCGCTCCACCAATATTTGGCAAATAATTCGTAGCAAATACCAGTATCCTTTGTGTTGTTTTTTCATCCATTTTGTGTTAATTTTGCCATAAATGGAAGATAAAATCAACCAATCAGAAACTAACAGAACGGAGCCTAAAAAAAGGCTTTTATTCGTAATTACCCAATCAGAGTTCGGCGGTGCACAAAGATTTTTATCACAGTTAATCCCCCACCTAAAATCTGATGATTTTGAGCTGGCGATCGTAAGCGGTGCTGATGGCAATAAAGAAATGCGAGAGATGCTACCTCAAAATGTGCGTTACATAACCGCGAAGCATCTCCGTCGTAATCCTAATGTTTTCAACGACATAGCATCTCTTTTTGAGCTAAGGAGCACAATCAAGGATTTCAAACCGGACATTCTATTTTTGAACAGCTCCAAGGCGGGATTCAACGGCTCCTGGGCGACCAAATTGCTGCCAATAGCCTTCCCACACCCAAAAATCATTTACCGCATCGGCGGCTGGACATTTAACGATCCCTGGCCATGGTGGAAACGGCTTGGCTATCGCTGGCTGGAAAAGGTTAGTGCCCGATGGAAAGATTATATAATCGTCAACAACAAGTATGACTATGATCAAGCTATCAAATTTGGCATCAAACCCCGCGAAAAATTGGTTTTGATTTATAACGGCATTGATCCATATAAACTCGATTTTCTAGAAAAAGATGAGGCTAAAATCAAACTTTACGAAAAATTACCATCCAACCAAAAACGTGGCAACTTCTTCCGCGAAGGATTAATAATCGGCACCATCGCCAATTTATATCCAACCAAAGGATTGCAATATCTGATTGAGGCATTTTCTACACTAAACGCTCAACGCTCAACGCTCAACGCTAGTTTAGTCATAATCGGCGACGGCCCAGAAAGAAAAAAAATAGAACTACAGATCAAAGACGCGGAATTGCAAAACTCGGTTTTCCTTACCGGTCGGATTCCTGATGCGCACAGATATCTCAAAGTTTTTGATATTTTTGTTTTACCGTCCGTCAAAGAAGGCTTCCCATGGGCTCTGCTTGAGGCGATGTCGGCTAAACTACCCGTCATAGCCACGGTCGTCGGCGCCAATCCGGAAATAATTGAACATGAAAAAAACGGCCTTCTCGTACCACCCGCCGATTCCACGGCTATCGCTGAAGCCATTTCCAAACTGGCTGAAAACGAAGCCCTCCGTCAAGAGCTTGGAATACAAGCCCACCAAACAGTCATACATAAATTTGACCTCAATAGAATGATAGCTCAAGTTGAGACATTACTATGATTTTACTTCGTTGGATCACCATAACTCTTTTCTTTGTTCTCGTAGCCACTCTGTCAATTCATAGTTTAAATTCGATCAATCAGGATATTGGCAGGCATTTTAAATCAGGTGAGATTATTTGGGAAACTAAGAGCGTCTATAAAACCAACCTTTTTTCGTTTACCGAACCGGATCATCCTTTTATAAACCACCACTGGCTTAGCGAGGTCGTTTTTTATTTGCTTAATGGTCTAATCGGGCTTAAAGGTCTGATAGTTTTCAAAGCTGGCGTTATCGTCACAATATTCTTTTTGATTTTCAAATCCCTGCCGCAGTCGGCCCGCGGTTGGCCATTTCTGCTAGCTGGTATTCCGGCAATTCTTGTTTTCTCAAGCCGCACCGATGTGCGTCCGGAAACTTTCAGCTACCTATTCTTATCATATTTTCTCTTTGCGATTCTACGTGCCAAATACGGCAACGAAATAAAATGGTTGTATGCTCTACCGATTGTCCAAATCTTCTGGACCAACATGCATATATACTTCGCATTGGGACCGGCATTACTTTTATTTTTCTTAGTTGATCGTTTAGTTCATCAAAAAGATCAAACCAGATTGGCTTTAAAAATATTTACTGCCACCTGCATCGCCACACTCATCAATCCTAATTTCATCAAGGGCGCACTTACACCGCTTAATATCCTGCGAGATTACGGCTATAGCATCGTTGAAAACCAAAACATATTCTTCCTGATTGATTACGGTGTCCAGCTAAAAGACATCTATCTTTTTGAGATTTCGCTTATTGTTTTAATTGTCAGTTTCGTTATCGCATTCCGCAACGGCACGCCTGCGCAGGTGGGCCGCAAAAACATCACTTTTGAATTTATAACGGCAGCATTTTTTACAATCCTTGCCGGCAAGATGATACGTAATTTCGGACCCTATGCTTTAGTTTTTTTACCGACAACAGCCCTTAATTTGGCTTCTTATCAGCCAAAACATATTTTTTCAAAAAGAGGCGTTCGGATATTTTTATTTTCGGCCTACATATTGGCAGGCGTATTCTTAGTAAAGGGGGTTGCAAACAATAGTTTTTACCACTGGGCAGGCAGATCCAATAGATTCGGCTTAGCAACTCCGGTAGGTGCAGATGGTGGTGTAAAATTCATACAACAAAACCACATCCAGGGTCCGATATTTAATAATTTCGATGTCGGCAGTTTCCTTATCTGGAAGCTGTATCCGCAAGAAAGGGTTTTTGTTGACGGCCGGCCGGAAGCCTACAGCGTAGATTTATTTGAGAAGATCTATAAACCGATGCAAGAAAGTCCGGCTCTGTGGCAAAAATATTCGGAAAAATACAAAATTAATTATGTCTTTTTCGCCCATACCGATATGACACCCTGGGCACGGGAATTCTTGGTCCATATCAGCCAAAACTCAGACTGGCCACTGATTTACCTCGATAACTCGGTAGCAATATTTATAAGAAAAGCTTCCGATAATCAAGAGTTAATTAAAAAATTTAAAATTGAAAATACCAAACGCTAGTTAGCGGGTTCTACCCTATAAATCATCCCGGCAGAATCATCGGAAATATACAGGGCGCCGTTAGGACCGAATTTAAGGTCAACCGGACGGCCTAGGGTGTTTTTACCGTCATAAAAACCAGTAATAAAATCTGCTCCGTCTTGGTTCTTTGGCTGAAGTAGTTTGCCATTTTTATCCAAGTCAAACCTGACTATCTTGTAGCCCCTCGGCTGACTGCGATTCCAGGAGCCATGGTAGGCCACCAGCAGGTCGCCAGCCCACTCCTTGGGCCATCCACCATCTTTAGGCACGAAAGCCAAACCAAGCGGTGCTGAATGAGCCGGTAGCTCAATCGTTGCCGGCTCTGTCTGACTACAATCGGCTGGAATATCAATCCTGTCCACCTTGCCCGGTTTAAATGTCCTGTCGGTAACACGATCTCCGTAGCAAAACGGCCAACCATAACGTCGAGCGCCATACTTATGCTCCTCGCCAGCGACCTTCACTATGTTAATCTCATCGGGTGGCAATTCGTCTCCAAGATTATCCCGTCCCATTTCCGTCGCCCAAATTTCTTTCGTCTCTGGATGGAAGGTAAAGAAAACCGAGTTTCTCAATCCACCGGCAAATTCAGCGGTGAAAGTGCCCTCGGGATCAGATTCCAAAATCACTGCCCGCTTCCAAGTTTCCGTTTCAACGCAGACATCGCAAAACGAACCCACGCTTATATATAGTTTCGTTGGAACTTGAGTATTCACATCGCTTTTGCCACCAATAATTTGGCTTGTCCTGTAATTAGGGCCAAACCCTATCGTCCTCGAGAAATGTCTGCCATCAGCCGGCAAATTGGCAATATTTTTACCAATGGCGCTCGGCACCAAACCCTTGGCTACATCGTAAACAAAGCGA
>CAYHQI010000016.1:0-11223 GCA_964358785.1 uncultured Candidatus Saccharibacteria bacterium | reverse complement strand
ACAAGAGGGCATTGGAAACCGTCGCCCAACTCGAACTTAGTCAAAGCTGGGAGAATGTGATAGAAGCACACATGAAGCTAATAAACAAATGAAAAATTTCAGTTTCAGCTTTTTTCTAAATAAAAAAGTTATATTTTTTGTCATTCTGTTTTTGTTTGTTGCTGTTCGTTTATCTGGTCTTGATTTGCCATATCATCAGGATGAACAAAAATATGTTGCGCGTGGTGTTTCGCTACTGGGTACTGGTGTAACTTCGGGCCATCCGCCGCTTTTGGGTATTATTATGACGGCAGCCGGATTCTTTTTTGGTGATGCGTTCTTTCGATTGATGCCGTTTTTGTTTGGAGTAGGTTCTTTTTTGCTGTTATATGCTCTCATGCGGACTCTGTTTGATAATAAAACCGCACTCTGGGCTGGTTTTCTTTATGCCATCTCACCTTACGGCGTGTGGGCATCGCTGATGGTTGATGTTGATGGAGCGGTTTTGCCATTTTTTGCATTTGCTGCATTCTTGTTTTACGTGTTGTGGCATCAGCGTATTGATCGAAGGCGGCTTTACGGGACGCTTTTGATTATATCGCTTGTGCTTGGCGTGCTCGTAAAGTTGAGTTTTGTACTGGTATTCGCGGCACTTGCGATTGATATGGCTATTAGATATTGGCGCCAAGGGAATCGCAAGGCGGTTTATACTGCCTTAGCTGGCATTATAGTATTGCCGTTATTAGCGCTGGGTCTTATTGCGATTTTGTCTTTGGTGCTTCCGTCTTTTAATTTCAGTGAAACTCTCGGCCACGCCAAAGGATATATTCATTTTTCTGGGCGGGGCTATGGCCAGATTGCTTTTCAGACGTTTAAGGCACTGCTTTATCTTTCCCCGCTTCTTGTTATCCCGACACTTTTCGTTTCAAGACAAATTCTCTACAAGTTGCGTCCTCTGGTATTATATCTCGGCCTTGCCCTTATCTTTTATCTTGTCCTTTTTGATTTTTCCTCGGCCGCTTTGGATAAATATCTTATGGTTGCGGTTATGCCGCTTGCTGCGGCAAGCGGAGCAGTACTGGCCGAAGCACAAGGACAGCGTTTATCGCGCCGTTGGATTGTTGCCGGTGTGGTTGTCGCAGTATTTCTCATCGCTGCGCAGGCATTTCCACAGGCCGTACCCCCGCTTTATCCGAAGGGGGAATGGCTGACGAGAATTACCAGTCTTAAATGGAATTTTTTGGTGCCGTTCATGGGTGGTTCCGGTCCGACCGGATTCTATGCTTCTTGGTTGTTTCTGGTTACGGCGTGGATTGTGGCACTGGGTGCGGCTGTGTGGGGTTTCTTCCGCAAAAATATGATGTCCGCCCGTCCATTCGTACTTATTGTCGGAATTGTTTATTCGGTCATTATGCTTTCCGAACTTTTATTCGGCTACCCGCACGGCAGCTCCAAAAAAGTTTTAGATGACGCCTTGCGGTATATTGAGCGAACTCCGTCCGTTCAGTCTGTTATAACCTTCAATGATATTGGCGGGTATCACATTAATAAAATGGGCAAGTATGAACGTCGCATGTATGCCGTGCCAAAATACGAGAAGTTGTATACCGAGCTTTTGAATAATCATTACGGCCATTTGCTCGTAGTAGATATACCGCGGATTTATCAGAATAGTGTCTATTGGCGTTATGTCTCTTCCTGTCGTCCAGAATTTGTTTCCCACTCCGGTTATATATCGGCAACGTTGTATGACTGTGCCAAGCATGCTAAACTTTAGGGTAATAATAAAACCCGCAAGTGCGGGTTTTTACATGTTTAGTATTTTTAATGTTTGACCGGAGTCGACATGTTCTCTGGCCTGCAGGAACTGATCCATTGGGATATCGCTGTAATTTAAGAGTTCTCCTGTTGTTGGGTCACGCATCAATTTGGTTGCATCATCTAATTCTCGGCAGTAGGTATGGTAGTTCTCATCACAGATTGGCTTAAGAGTTTGCCGGTCAAAGTTGATTCCAAAGACATCGTGGAGCCTCTTTTGTATCACAGGAACGTTCATTAATTCTGTGGGGTAAGCCGTTAAGACAAACATCCGCTTGTTTACTGCTTCAGCCAGTATCCCACGTTTGGCATATTCCATCTCTTGCCAGGCCATAAAAGCAACGGTATCTTTCAAGCTTTCTAATGTTTGGCCGGGAATTCCCATGATCCAGGTACAGTTGGCGTGAATACCAAATTCTAAGCAATTTCGTGTTGCGACTGTCATTGATTTTGGAAATTTATACGTTTTACCTAAAACCTTACAGTCTTCAAATCCATTTGAAAGTGTGTGCCCACCCTTGTTAATTGTTTCCAAATCCTTAGCATTTGCGCTTTCAGGACCAAAACCAATGTAGTTGCACCCAGCTTTAGCCATAGGCCTTATCCTTTTTGAATCTGCTCCCTCATCCATCCTAGTGTGTGTTCCCCAAGGGATTCCCAAGGATCCCAAAAGGTCAACCATTTTTTCAATTCGTGGAATAGCAACAGCAAAGTTGTCATCGGGGAAACCTTTAAAATCAATTTTGTATTTTTTGAGGTGATGAAGCATTTCTGCGTGAATGTGTTCAGCTGACCTAATGCCCCAGTCTCTTTCGCCTTGGGCTTGCCTATCGCAGTAAAGACAGGCGAAAGGACAACCTCGACTGGACACAGAAGTTGTACTGACGGTCATCGTAAATGGTGTCGCCGAACTGTTATTAGCGGACATACCCCAAACAGCATTGCCTAAATAATTGTCAAGGATTTTGACTCCGTTTACATCCTCTCTAAGAAATTCCAAATCTGCGAATGGAATCGCATCGAGGTTGCGGGGTCTGTAACCAGCATACATCAGGCGATGTCGGTTGCCGATGACTCCAAGATAATATGGTTCAAGTTTTCCAGAATTCAGCGCGCTTTTAAACCCGTTTTGTCTGATAATTTTTGCATCATGGCAGATCTTAATTATTATGTCATCGCCCTCAGAATGGGCGATGGCATCAAGTTCCGGTATGTAGCTAAAAAGTCCAGTTTTTAAGTCAGTTGCCAGTCCGCCGCCTGAAACCAGAAACGAATTGGGCAGTGATTTTTTAATAAATTTGGATATCTTTTCTTGCCAACCCAGGGTTGTAATCATGCCCGATAGAGCTACCACATCAGGTTCTCCGTGCACTTTGACATGTTTTTTAATCAGGTCAAAAGCTTCTTGATCAGTTTTATGCCTGCCATTAGGCAAGCCACATTGTTCTGACAACCCATCCTTAATCCGGTAAGCATTAAGGTCAATGATTGAGGCATTGATGCCGTAGTTATCTCTAAGATTGGTTGCCATCAGAAGCGGGCCTTCAGGTGTAACATTAGGCACGGCGGTTTCACGAAGTGGTATGTTGATGAATACTACATTTAACCCTTGCAAATCTTGGGGAGTTAAGTCTTTTATAACATCTGCCGGATGGGGAGGTTTTTGGGTGGGCGGCGAAGGCCCGTCAGGTTGGATTATCTGGAAAGAAGAAGGCATTTGATTCGTCCTTGTTTTTAATGATCTGTACGACTACATTAAAACAAAACAAAGCATTAATCAAGGGCTTCCTTGACCGTTAGGTTTATTGTTGTTAGGATTTTTTTAGTTAAGGTTTTAAAACTGGAGAAGTTATAATGTTACTTAGGGATTGCAAGAAGGTGGGTTCGGGATTGTTTTCTTTTTTTTCTGATGCCGAATTGAGAGTTGGCGGAAGGGTAGTAGAAGGATCAGCCGAGCTTTATGAACAGGGTTTTCCGGTACGGGTGGTACAACACTACCAAGTTGCCGATAGCATTGCCGAAGTTCACCTTGATATGGACGATCTTTGGCTGTGCTTGGATGGGGAGGCTACATTTATTTGTGGAGGACGACTTGAGGAACCTATAAAACGGCATACTCCAGGAGAACTGACGTTTATTTCTCCATCGATTGTCGGGGGCGAAACAATTATATTGAAAAAGGGAGATTGGCTGCTCATGCCAGCCGGCCAGCCTCATCAGCCCACGACCAAAGGATTGGCTCATTTGGCAATCATTAAGCGTCCAGCTCAAGAAGGTAGGGTACAGTCAGACTATTTGCCTAATGACTAAAAAACCGCGCAATGCGGTTTTGTTATTTAAGAACAAGATACAAATTTTTAGACCAAACTATCTACAAATTTTGCGACACGTTGGGCGTTTTTGCCGTCAACATGTTTCTGAACGAAGTCCAACTGTGCTGGATTTAGCAGATTCTCATCCAATCTACTGAGAATTTCGGCTATCAGTTTCGTAAGATCCTCGGTGTCTTTGGCGCTATATGTCAAGCCAAGGGTCACAAAAGGCGGTTGAGCCATCAGATCCCCAAATTCTTTATGGAATAATTTTCTAGCAGATGACAGATAGAAGACTGAAATTCCAGGCTTTCCTAGGACCGCGGCTTCAAGAAGGGAGGTGGAGAACTCCGAGATTATCAAGTCTGCCGCCTCAAGGATTTCCGGCGTTTTGCAAGAAGATGAGTCAGCAACAAGACCCTCTTTGCCGTAAGTTTTTAGTGCTTCTGCCCAAAGCCCAACTTCTTCGGGAGCATTTTGAGCCATCCGTGGGTGGTAGCGGGGGATAAAATAAGCATTCATGCCAGTTTGTTTGAGAGCTCGACCCACTTCATCCAGGGTTTGGCTTGCACCTCCGAATATTCCCACAGGACAGGCAACAATAGGCCAATCTTTCTTAAGGCCGAGTTTGCTGGCTACATTTTTTCTGGCCTCAGTTTTGTCCAAATTTTTATTTGCGTATTGATCAAGCATTGGAAAACCAGTTTTTTTTACACGACGTTGATCAAAATCCGGCCATGCTTTTTTAATAAGATCGGCGCAAATTTGATCGTTAGTACAAATATAGTCAGGTCGGTATTTGGGTTCTTGCCAGGAATCTACTATCTTGTTCCCCAGTAGTCCTGAAAAGCTACTACCGGAATTCCTGCCATATTCATGATGGGTACAAAATTTCGACCAATACCACCGTCGGAGCACATACTTGTTACGACTACATTCGGTAGTGGTGCGACCTCCAGGGCCCTATCTAGTGTGAAGAATTCTATTCCCAAATTTGGCAGGATTTCCAGGGCTTTTCCGTTCGGAATAATTAATGACTGATGTCCCATTTCTCCAAGTTTTTTTGCCACTGGCAGAACACCATTCGTTCCGCCTAGATCTCTGCATACATTCCAGATCACGCCCATTTTCTTTCTCCTGTTTTTTAAGAAGCTATGTCGCCCCTAGTATAGGGCATGGTCAGGAATTTAGCATGCTTACTGTTAAGTGTCAAATTTTGTGTGTTTGATTGACCTTTGCATTAAACATTATCACACCAAAGTTGTCCACATTGACACCTATTGACACCTTTTGATATGTTTAAATTATGCCCGAGATCCAACAGAATGAGGTATACACTACCGAAGAGACAAGAGAGCTCCTAAAGATTAGCTCAAGCACTATGAAGCGCCTACTTAAGCGCGGTTTTATTCGTGCCAATAAAATAGGTGGGCAATATCGGATACTTGGTAAAGAGATCCTTCGCGCGATTTCACCGGTAATGGAACGCAAGGCCGTAGCGCGCTATCAAGATATAAAAAGGAAAATAAAGTCAACAGTTAAAAATTGGTAAACCCGATGTCGCTTAGTCATGTTTAACTATTTCTCCAAAATTTTTTCGTCCCTTGGCTTATTTTCCAAAGCCTATGGGAAATATAGAAAGACAATTTTGATGCTAGCCGGGTTTGGTTTTTTAAGTGGTATTTTGGGGGGTGTTGGCATAGGCGCAATCATCCCTTTATTTTCTTTTGTTGGTGCAAAGAGTGGTGTGGCGGATGGCTTGATAACAAAAATGTTCAAAGAGGCTTTCGGTTTTTTTGGCGTCCCTTTTACTTTGACATTTGTTATGTTGGTGCTGGTCATGCTATTCGTTACAAAGGCCTTATTTTTGTTTACAGCTAATATGGTCAATGCTAAAGCTGTTGCACGTTTTAGTTCGGAAACTAGGAACGAGCTACTTGGTTTGACCATGAAGGCACAGTGGCCCTATCTTTTAAATAGGAAAGTGGGATATTTGGCCCAGGTGATATCGGAGGATGTCGATTTGTCTGCTGGTGTTCTTGTGAGCACTACCATATTTATTATTTTTCTCACCAGCTTAATATCATATGCGGTAGTGGCTTTGAGTATTTCACCGCTTATAACAATAGTCACAATACTTATTGGCGCGATCTTATCTTTTTTGCTTAAACCACTTTTTTATAGAATTCGCGAAATGGTAAGGCAAGAAACATCTTTAAAAAAAGAAGCGACCCATCTTGTCAACCAGCATTTAGCGGGAGCAAAGACAGTTAAGTCAATGGTCGTGGAGCAGCCGGTTATTCAAGCGGGAAAAGAATTGTTTCAAGGATTGTCATGGAGAAGATTCGCGACACTTAAATATCAAGCCGTGCCGTCTTCTTTCCTTGAGCCGGTTACGCTGGCCGTTGTCATTCCGATATTCTTTTTTTCATATCGAAGCCCCGGTTTTAACATTGCTTCTTTTGCTGCCGTACTTTATTTAGTTCAAAAAATGTTTTCATCTGTCCAGTCAATGCAGATGCGGCTTAACTCCATAAATGAGGGCATACCTCATTTGGCGGCTGTTGTAGAGTGTCAGGAAGAAGCCAGGCAATATCAGGAAGAATCGGATGGGTTAGATTCTTTTCAATTTTCTTCTGCGATCAAATTTGAGGACGTTAGGTTTTCCTATGAGGGCGGCGAACGGACACTAGATGGTCTTAACCTTACAATACCAAAAGGAGAAATGGTCGGACTTATCGGGCGATCCGGCTCCGGCAAAACCACCATAGCTGACCTGCTTTTGCGTCTGTTTAAGACAGACGGGGGTGCGATAAGGGTTGACGAGGTAAATATTAACGATTTAAATATTTATGCATGGAGGAAGAAGATCGGTTATGTGTCTCAAGATATGTTTCTTTTGAACGATACTATTGAAAACAATATCCGTTTTTATGGTGAGAGCATATCGTATAAAGACGTCGAACAAGCTGCCAAGCTGGCGCACATTTATGATTTTATTGAACAACGTCCGGACAAATTTAAGACAATGGTGGGAGAACGAGGGATTAAGCTTTCCGCTGGCCAGAGACAAAGAGTAGTTCTCGCAAGGATGATTGCGCGCAAGCCCGAGATTCTGGTTTTAGATGAGGCTACCAGCTCGTTGGATAATGAATCCGAGGTCGCGATACAAAAATCCCTTGAAGATTTGCGAGGAAAGATAACCATGCTGGTCATAGCTCATAGGCTATCAACGGTTATGAGTTCGGACAGATTGCTTGTGTTGGAGGGAGGGAAAATTATTGAGGAAGGGGAACCGGAACAGTTGCTTGAGAATAAAGATTCCCATTTTTTTAAAATGTATCATGCTAAGGAATAGAAATGAATAATCAAACAACAAAAAAAATACTTTTCTTCGTCCACGATTATCATCACTATCAGGCGTACATTCAGGGTGCGGCGCTTAATGATATACGTAATGATATCACCCTCCTTGTTGCCGACGAGAGATTAAAAAACTCCGACTTTGGTGTTCCTGCCGACCGTGTTTTTTTCTATTCTTTTCCGGATAAAAAAGATATTTTTCACAGGCATATTTTTAACATAAATACATGGATTCATCGGAATCGGAACATTGGTTTCATGATCCGCACGCTTCTTTTTACGGCACATCAAAAACGAATATACCGTATTCTTTCTCTTCCTGTTTTAAATAGGCTTGTTAAATTATTTTTCTTGGAGCGTGCAAGAGATCGTAAGCTTTACGATTTTGTAAAAAAAATTGATCCGGATATTATTGTAATTCCATCGCACGCCTTTGAGGGTACAACTTTTGAGATGATACGGATTGCGAGACAATTGCACGTACCGTCGTTCATGATGGTAGATAACTGGGATACGCTAGTTTGGAAAACCACATTTACCTTTAAACCTGATTACCTTGGTGTGTGGAGTAAGCAGCAGATTGAACATGCCGTAGAGGTGCGAGGTATGCCACGGGATCGTATTTTTATACTTGGCGCGCCCAGATTTACTAATTATGTTAATAAGGGACAGGAGAAACTGCCCACCCTGTACCCATTCCGCTACATACTTTATGTGGGAGTATTTGATGAGTACGATGAGTTGGCGGCGCTTAAGAAAATAGATGAAGCGATAGAAAAACACAAAGTGCCATTCAAGGTTGTGTTTCGTCCTACGTCTACACAATTTCCAAGGAAATGTCCGGATGTGTTTTTTGACTATGACTACAAACACATTATTCTTGATACAAATGCCCGGACGTATTATAAAAAAGGAGTTTCTTGGTTTATTTCAAAAGACAAATTCGATCCCAAACAATTTCCCGATCCGAATTATAATTTCAGCCTTTTGCAAAACGCGGAATACGTGATTTGCCCGGAATCAACTATGCTTTTGGAGGCGACTCTCCTTGGCAAGAGAGTGTACCTTCTCGCTTATGATGATAAAATCCACAAATTCAACCCAGAGTGGGTATTTAAGTACGCTGGGCACCTTCATGGTTTGGAAAAGATTGAGAATATTCGAATGGTGAGAGACAAAGAAGATATAGAGAAAATATTCTTACCTGGGGATCAGTTGAAGCAAGTCCACAATGAATCAATGAACATTGATTGGTTTGTTGCTAAGGAAGCAACGGCAGATTATTCTTCAAACTTGAAAAAAATTGTCGATGAAATTTTAGAATCGCAATCCTAATTAAAAATAATCCATGAAAATCATTGCATACATAGGAGCGCGCGGTGGGTCAAAAGGACTTCCCGGTAAAAATATCCGGCCTCTTTTGAGCAAGCCGCTTATTGCCTGGACGATAGAAGCTGCTTTGAATGCTAAGCTGGTGGATAGGGTGATCTTTTCTTCTGATGATCCTAGAATTATAGAAATTGCTAAGCAATATGGAGCTGAAACCATTCGGCGGCCAAAGTGGATGGCTGCTGGACACGTGAATTTGGAGCCGGGTATTCGTCATGCGCTAAAAATCTTAAAAATTAAAGAAAATTATCAGCCGGATATTGTTGTGGTTCTTCAGCCGACTTCGCCACTTCGCACTTCTAGAGACATTGACGTTGCCTTGAAGCTTATGATAAAAAGAGGGGCAAAAGCAGTGTTGAGTGTTTGTGAAGAGAGTAAGAGCATATTAAAAACTTTTGTTCAGGCAAAAAACGATTTTATGGATCCGACTATATCCGTGGCGCATCCATTTATGAGCAGATGGCTTTTGCCGAAAGTTTACAGATATAACGGGGCGATTCACCTCATTGATACGAAGAGCTTTTTAGCCGGTGGTTATTTGCCAAAAGATAAAATCCTGCCTTATGTAATGACGCGGGAACAAAGCGAAGATGTTGACACGATCGAAGATTTTAAAAAAATTGAAGCAGTTTTATCCAGCATTAAAAATTAGATATGAAAAATGAAAATCCAAAATTTGCCTGCTTTATTACTGTTAGGACAACCTCAAGTCGGTTGCCGGGCAAAGTGCTTTTGCCGATCCGGGGCAAAATGGTCATTGAGCATGTGATTGATAGGACTAAGCTGGTTAAGGGGGCTGATCTTGTCGTACTATGCACCTCAACCGATCCGAGTGATGATGTTTTGGAAACGATAGCAGCGAAAGCAGGCATCGAATGTTTCCGCGGCTCGCTTAAAGACAAGCTTGCCCGCTGGCTCGGGGCGATAGATAAGTATGGGGTGGACTACTTCGTAGAGGTTGATGCCGATGATGTTTTGTGTGATCCAGAATTGATGGACTTGGCCATAGCTCAGTTAAAGCAAAAACCTTGTGACCTCCTCATGGTGCCTCCAACCTTGATTTGCGGTGCTTCTCCCATGTCCATGTCGGCCAAAGCCATCAGAAAACTTTGTGAAGTAAAGAATACCGACGACACCGAATATTATGATTTTTTCTTCACCAATAGCGGGATACCATTTGATATTAGAAATTTAGAGGTCAATAACCCAGCTTTTCACAGGCCAGACATTAGGCTGACGCTAGATTATCAGGAAGACCTTGATCTTTTTCGAAGGGTTTTTGACGAATTTGATACGAATTTGAACAATATACCAATGACTAAAATAGTCGAATTGTTTAACAAAAAACCAGAGTTAATTAATATTAATTTGTTTCGTCACCAACAGTATTTGGACAAGCGCGAGCAAAACAAAACAACTGTTGATATTAAACAAGCATAATCCACTATGAAAATGAAAAAAATTAGAAAACAAAAAAACGATACTTTTTTAAGATCAAGAGGCGCTCGATTCCAGGGAAATGAACTTAAGTATCTCTCGGAGATTTTAAGTTCAGATTTAAAATTTGCAACTGTACGTAGTTGGATTTCTAGATTTGAGAGTGCATTCGCTAAGCGTTTTGGTGCTAAATATGCTATAGCCTCAAACTCTGGTACGGCGGCGCTTCATCAGGCGTTAGCAGCAGTTGGTATTGGACCGGGAGATGAAGTTATAATTCCAGCTATGACAGTTATAATGTGCGGGTATGCTGTTATTCAGATGCATGCCGTGCCAATTTACGCCGATGTTGATCCGCGAACTTTTTTAATAGATCCTTTAGATATTGAAAGAAAAATAACCTCTCGAACTAAAGCAATAATGGTTGTTCATTTTTGTGGTCAGGTTTGTGATATGCCGGCAATAATGAAGTTAGCAAAAAAACATAATCTTTATGTTATCGAAGATTGCGCGCAATGTTTTTTGGGAAAAGATGCGAGGGGTCGTTTAGCTGGAACTATTGGTCATATTGGTTGTTTTAGCCTTGAAAGCACAAAAACTATTACGACTGGTGAGGGGGGAGTTTTAATAACTAATAATCAAAAATTGGCAACCCGAATTAGGAAGTTCGGCGCTCTTGGATTTAAAAGACTAACGGCGACTGGAGCGATGGAAATGCCCAACGCTTTAATGTTTCAAGACCCTAAATTTTTAAGACATGACGCTTTTGGTTATAACTATCGAATGGCGCAACCCTTGGCCGCAATTGCTCTGGCTCAGCTCGAAAGAATAGACATGTTTTCTAAAAAAAGAATTCAGATGGCACGAAAATACATCCAAGCTCTTAATGGTTGTAGTTGGCTTATGCCTCAATATGTGCCAAAGG
>CAYHQI010000015.1:0-11521 GCA_964358785.1 uncultured Candidatus Saccharibacteria bacterium | reverse complement strand
TTTCCGTAGCAAAAGTTATTTTGTTCTTGTCGGCTATCTTAGAGGCGCTTGAACACCAAGGGAAGTGGTAGAGCTTGCCGGAGCTGTTTTTGGAGGCAATAACTGGACCAGCGTTTAGGGAATTTACGGGTTCTGATTTTTGATTAGATCCTAAATTTTGTATCCTAGACTCTGGTTGTGTAATCGTAATTTGTGCCTTTTGCTTATTAAGAGCCGAGATTCTGCCCAGATTAAAAGCTGTAACCGAGATCAGAATCACGGCTAGGGCTAAAATAACATCGGCTTGATATTGTTTAAGGAATTTGATAAGATTCATATATTCTAGGAATGGCTTCCCGGTTTCAATTTTGCGAATACTGGACCGGCAACGGCCTCTCCCACGAAACCGCTATTCGCGGCCGGCCATCGCGGTCGGGTAGCACAATTTACTTCGTCTAACGACTTGAGTTATAGCGACGGCAAAATTGAAACGGGACGCTCAATTTTGTAAGATTCGCTACGCTCATCTAACAAAATTGGCGCATACAAAGGCTAAATCTACAACAAAATTAGGCAGGGATTCAGAATCTAAGCGCTTGGGCATCAAGCTTTCTGATGGCCAAGTTGCTATTCCGGGCAATATTATTATCCGTCAGCGCGGTACCAGATATCTCCCTGGTTTAGGCGCCCGTCTCGGCAAAGATGATACCATTTATGCAGTTATCAGCGGAAAGGTCAAGTTTTCCAGCCGCAAGAAGACCAACTACGACGGCAATCGCCGAGTAGTCAAAGTAGTTAGTGTGGTATAAATTACTAAATATCAAAAATCCGCTATTAGGCGGATTTTTGGTTAGAGATAACTAAGATTTTAATTTTAATTTTAACTTCCGGATGAAGTTCTATTTCAACCTCGTGCTCCCCTACTGTTTTGATGTGCTGCGGTAAATTAATGGATTCTTCTTTGATAACTATCCCCTTTTCTTTGAGGGCTTGGGCGATTTTTTTCTCATTTATAGAACCGTATAGATGCCCTTCTTCATTGGCATCTTCTGATAGTTCCAGCGTGAGCCCGTTCGACGAGCTCAGGGCAAGCCCTTCCAACTTTTTAGCCAATTCCAGTGCCGACTCCTTATCTGTTCCATATTGTTTCTCGTGTTTCGACTTCAGCACTTCGGCCTGCTTCTCGGCATCAGCCGTGGCTGGCCTCGCCAGATTTTTCGCAAACAAAAAATTGCGGGCATAACCATCCGCCACATTCTTAATATCCCCTATTTGGGCAACCCCCTTTATATTTTGTAAAAATATAACACGCATAGTACTTTATAAACTTTATAACTTTACAAACTTTTAACTAACTCTCTAGCCCTATCCAATTGCGGATCCTTTTCGTTTTTAACATCGTCTTCGCTTATTTTTACTTCAACATCCGGCTTAATTCCATTTTCGTTTATTGAAATGCCCTTGGGTGTAAGCCACTTGGCAACCGTAACTTTCAGCGATGCTTTTTTGGGTAATTCAGCCACTTCTTGCACCGAACCCTTGCCGAAACTGGTTTCTCCTACGATTAGCACTCCCCTATTATCCTTGAGCGCGCCAGCCAAAATCTCTGATGCTGAAGCCGAGCCCTTGTTGATTAAAACAATTAACGGGTAATTTTTCAAGAGACCGTTGGGCTGAGTGCGGAATTGGTTCTCTTTACCATTGCCGAATTTTTCTATGGTAACGATTTTGTCGGAATCTAAGAAATAGCCAGCAATATTGACAGCAGAGTCTAGCAACCCGCCCGGATTATTACGCAAGTCTAGTATTATTTTTTTGGCTGGTGATTTAATTATTTCCTCGGCGGTCTTTTTGAATTCCTCATCAACATTTTTATTGAACACGAACATTTCTATGTAGGCAGTATTCTCATCCAGCAGTTTCCACGCTACGGCCGGGATTTTAATAGTATCCCGTATCATTGTGACTTCTTTGGTTTTTTCCAGACCGTCTCGAGTAGTGGTTAATATAACCTTAGTTCCCTTGGGGCCGCGAATAAGTCCAACCGCCTCTTCTACTTTCATGCCCTCGGTTGATTTGTCGCCTATTTTTAATATCTTATCTCCCGCAAGTATGCCGGCGCGGGCGGCCGGCGTATCTTTAATGGGCGCGATTACCGTCAAAATATTTTTGCGAAGACCAATTTCAATGCCAACCCCCCCGAATGAACCATTGATTTGTTGAGCGAATTCCTCGCTTTCCTTTGGTTTCAAAAATACCGTGTAGGGGTCGCCTACGGCATTTACCATGCCATTGATAGCACCATAAATTAATTCCTGTGTGACCAATTTATCGCTATCGACGTACTTGTTGTGTAAAAGTTCCCAGACATTCCAGAAAAGTGCAAAATCTACTGTGTCTGGTTGACCAGCGTCTTTATTAATAAGGCTTTGAACTGCTGAAATTGGAGACTGATAATTTCTAAAATAAAAACCGCCGGCAAATCCTGCGATGAGGGCGATCACTATAATAATAAGTATAAAACGTTTTGCCATAATTAGTCGATGTTTTGTAGAGCTTCTAAGTTAGCTTTGGTTTTTAGGGCATATTTTCTTAGATGTCGTCCGCACGAGATGTAAAACGCTAATCGTGCGTTATTATCAAGCCATCTTCTTGCGGCTCCAAGCGCTGGGACTGGCATGTGATGAGCAGTGGCGGTAAACATAACCAGGTCATTTTTATTGTTTTGCCACGTTGAGTTTAGACTATTATATCTTCTGTTTGCTAAGTTGGCAATGTTTTCTATCATAAAAAGAAAGGCTGCTTTATAATGTTGTGCTCCGCGTAACTTGGACACGCTACCTGGTATTTTTTGTTCTTCTGGTAACGCTTGATTAATTATCGAAGCTCCTCTTTTGGGTTTGCCTGGCACATCGTAAAGTGCGTATTCCGTGAACTGAAATAATCCAAAAGATGTTTTGGGATCGTACATCGCAGGAATGCGATCAACGTATTCCAAGCCGGCATTTTTTAACAAAAAATCAAGCACCAGATAGTTTAGTTTTCCATCGCGTGAGGGCATCAATTCCGTCAATCCATAAGCTATCAAGTCTCGGCCGTCTATTGACTTAGCTATTTCCTTAACGAGTTTTCTTTCCTGGGTGCTTAAGCCCTTGATTTGTCCCAGAAGCTCCCAATTCATTGATCTTTTTACTTCAGATAATATTCCATCAACCCAGTTTAGATATTCTTTAAGATTCATTCTTGTCGGTGCTTGCTCGACATAAGATTTTTGAAGTAGTTCGCTTGTTTTTTTCACTACCGAATTTTGGCCGGATCTTTTTTCTTTTCTAACCCACATTGATTTTAATTGACGATGAAAATCAATGCTTACTTTAGCGGGTACTTTCCCACTGATGCCGGTATATGCAGTATAGAGATCAGCAAGCACTCTACCTTCCAAACGGCCAGTATTATAGGTTTGACCCTCAATATTATTTTGTTGATTTTCTTGTTGTTGAGATGGATTTGATCTTCGCTTCCTTTTTGCTGCTTGGGCTTGTTCTTGCCCTAGGACTGCGCCAATAGAAAAACCACTGATTGCTTTACTCATGAATCCTCTACGGCTTGTTTGCTCGGATTGTTCTGGTGATTTTTCTGACGGCATTTTTAAATTTTAGAAAGCAAGCTTATTTTACGCAGATCTCTATATTTCCGGAAAAATCTGATTGCACTACTGATGTGCCAGCGAGTCTTTTTATTAAAAATTGCATCCAGTATTCCTAATCGAGAGCTAGATTCTCTTTGATGATAATGATACATCGTGGATTCCGGATAATACACGACCTTGCAGTCATTATGCCAGAAACGTCTTGCCCAATCAACATCTTCAAAATACATGAAGAATCTTTCATCCATCAGGCCGACTTTGTTTATCGCTTCACGGCTGGCCATCAAAGCCGAGCCCATAAGCCAGTCAGGCGTTTGGAGTTTGGCTGGATCGGCGTCACTCATCAAGAAATTATCCAGTGCTCGTTTGAATGGTCCGATTTTTGCAAGTAAGCTGTTTCGCCGGGCCGGTATCGTAATGGGTTTATAATAGCTGAAGTATGTTTTTTGATGCGTACCATTGAAATTAAGAACCCGCGGACCCAGTATACCAATATCAGGATGCTTGGCCATGTATTTAATCATTCGATCAATCGCGCTACTTGTAACAATAATATCCGGATTTAGTATTAATATATACTTTCCGGTGGAGTTTTTAATTCCGACATTAACCCCCCGCGCATAGCCGAGATTTTCTTTAAACGGTAGATATCTAGTTTCTGAATATTGTTCGTGAATTAAGTCCCTGGCCTTTCTTGAGATTGTCGAATCGATAACGATAATCTCATAATCTAAATCGGTCGAGGTTTCTCGGACTGATTTTAAACAAAGCTTCAAAAGCTCCGGTGTTTGATGGTGGACTATAATTATTGACAAGTTTGGCATGACAATGTTAGTATTGTATTAGATTTATTAAAAAATAATTTTGGGAGGTATGCGCATGGTAAAGACAAAATTTATAGTGAAAGTTACTAGCGGATCTTGTGAGGATAAAAAATATATAACGTATTTGGAAATTCCTTTTTTGACGACCCACCTAGCGTTGAGCGTGCATGGTAAGGAAGTACTATTTGAAGTTGATCAAGACCTAACGATTTATGAGAAAAGATCTGGATTTGTTATTCTTAGATCGACAATTGTATCAACAAATGTTTTGTCAAAATTTGCAACTAGAGAAGAAATGATTGAAGCATTTGAAGCCGCTGACGACTGGACGGAATATAGATATTAGCAAGACTTAAATATTATTTTTATCTAGGCTCGTAAGAGCCTTTTTATTTTACTGAACAAGTATATTCCCAAACAAGTTTTTAATCTCCTGATAGTTTGCTTCCTTGGGCAGTAATATATATTCCCCTTTTTCGGTTTTGGTTTCATAGACTAGATTTTCCGTTGTTATCACATAATTTTTAGCCGTTGCCTTGTTGTCAAAACTATTAGCCAGCGTCAGCAAGTCCTTAATATTCCAAATTTGGAAATCGGTTCGTATATTACCTTTCAGATCAGACAGTAACGACGTTATTTTAATTGGATTCGATAAAACTCCGAGAGCAAACGCTTTGTTTTTAATTATTGAGATGACTTCCTGCTGGCGGCGTGCTCTGTCAAAATCACTGGTTGAATATCTTGAGCGGACATAATACAGCGCTTGTTCGCCATCCAGATGATTATCTCCCGCTGGCAATGAGAACTCATAACCCCACTGGTTTTTTTCTTCAAACGCTTTGCTAAGACGGACATCTATCCCGCCAAGGTTATTAACTATTTCTTTGAAAGCATTAAAATCAAAGACTATTGCGTTATCAATGTAGATACCTGTAATACGCGAGACTATCTGTTTGGCCAGAGCTAGCCCACCGCCATTCTCAAGCCCTCTTTCGTAGACCTCGTTTATCTTGCCTTTTAGTTTTATATTTTTGTCATTGGGCGCCTGGGCATACATTTCTATGTATAAATCTCGCGGAATCGAAATGATGGCAGTTTTTTTGGTGATCTTATCAATGCTCGCGACAATTATAGTGTCGGTCAACAGGCCTCCCCCTTTTTCAATGGCTTCTTCATTTTCACCGCGAATACCCAGAAGTAAAACATCCAGCCGATTAGTTTCTGATTGGGGCATCGGATTAGGATCGGGCACCTCGTTTATTTTGTTATCGTCAAAAATGCCGGCAATACGGCTCCAAAGTGATTGACTACTGTCGTTTTCAATGGTGATGGTATTATATGCCAACCCGAATTGATAGCCATAGTAACCAACGGCTAAAGCGATAATCAAAAAAATATAAAAAACCGGCCTCTTGTGCCAAGGCCTTTTAAAATTGGTAGCTGGTCCTCCTTCGCGCGAGGCTTCGGATGGACGCAGTAGTTGGTAGTCGGTAGTTAGTGGATCCATTGGCGGAAATCTTTAGCTGATAGCCTAACTTTTTGCATTATTTCTCTCCTTCTTTTTAACATTTTTGGAAGCATTTTGGCAACTTTAAAAATTTCAGCAAACATAGTCGGTTCGAATATCAAGAAATAAGCCCAAAGTCGCAGTTGCCGCCACAAAATGTAAATTAAGTCGCGGAGCAGATTAGCCGTGAAGTCGTTCTTGATGATTGTGAGCGTGGTGTTGCGCCAATCAAGCCGCCTTTTGAACATCGGCACGATCTTGCGTATTTTAATAAATTCTTTCCAGCCGCCAGCCAATGCTTTGGTCGTTTTGCGGTCATGCCAAGCGACGACACTAGGCGTATAAACCTGCTTCCAGCCAAATATCCTCATTCTCCACGCTAGATCCAGATCGTCCCCATACCAGAAAAAATCGGGCTCTACTATTTTTCCGCCCTGTGATTTAAGTCGGCAATCTTCAAGCGCCTGCCTGCGGAAAACCGGCACTGCGCCCTCCACTGCAAAAATCTGCTTATAGCAGATTTTTGCAGTGTCCTGCGTAGCTTTAGCGTAGCAGGATAGGCCCACTTGATCTTCTTCACCATGACCAATGTTTGTAATTCGGCGTGAGCGGAAAATTTGAAAACCGAGAGTGTCGATAGTGGTAGTTGGTAATGAGTAGTTGGCAGTGATAAGCGAGCCAAGCTCGTATTTGTAAACCTTGGCTTGGAGAGCGCCAATGTGGGGATCGTGCTTCATCACTTCAACTGTGTTTTTGATAAAATCCTGATGCAAAATAACATCAACAGAGAGCGCGATAATATATTCACCATGGCTGTGTTTTAGTAATTCTTCTTGCCCGGGCCACATGCCCAAGTTTTTTTCGTTGTTATGCGAAAAAAACTTGGTAAATCCGAAATCCGAAATCCGAAATCCGAAACTTTTTATGATTTCTTTAGTCGAATCGGTTGAGGCGTTGTCTAGTATATTAACTTCGATTAATTCGTGTGGGTACGTTTGTTTTAAGATCGAATCCAAACACCGGCGGGTATATTTCTCACCGTTATAGATGACAAGATTGATTGTGATTACAGGGGTTGACATTTTAGTTTACTATCGATACACTAGTAGTGTACTTTTACAATTACAATGGAGAACGAAAATGCCAAGCAAGAGGAAAACAATGACAGACAGCGATTTTGTGTCAGAAATCTTGGCTATTCTTAAAGAAGGAAAGCCCAAGTACGCTCTCTGTTTGATTAGTACCGAGATTTTAAAAAATAAACTTTCTGCAAGGGGCATATCGTTTGATGACCATGAAATAGTTTCTGCGATCAACAGGCTAATAATTAAAAAAAGTGTTAGATTAATTCGGTTATTGTGTGGTAATTCAGGACTTGAAGTCGAAATATGTTATCCGGCAGATCTTCAATCGTAGACGGCCTATTGGCCGTTTTCTTTTTGTCCGAATATCAAAGCAGCCGTGATTACAAATAGCAAAAACGCTCTCTCGTCGAAAATCGCCACATCGGTTAGTGAATAAATAAGGACCCAGGGGATGTATATTATGGCAGAGCCATAATATACAGTTTCTAGTTTCGAGTTTCGAGTTTTTAGAAAATTTGTGTAGATTTTTTTGAAAAGTAACCACAGGAACCAGAGAGCAAGGATAAGTGCGGGAATGCCCAGCTCGGCGGCGATATTCAAATACAGGTTATGCGCCGACGAGCCGGCTTTAGCCTTGGCAAGATCTTCCCCTACTACGACAGGAAAATTACCAATTCCAACACCCAGCAAAGGGTGTTTTATTATTGATTGAAGCGATGCTTTCCATATCTCAATACGGCGGGCATTGGAGGTTTCGCTGATATCTAACACCGACCTGACACGCTTACCGAATATAGCCGAATCGTTTTTGGACATTTGGAACTGATTGGAGGCAAAAATATAATAGGCCAGGCCAAATAATAAAAAGAAAATAACAAGATAAGACGATATGTACTTAAAAATATTGCGATGCGAGGAGTCTAGATTCATCTTATGATGCCAGCATATCAAGGCAAGCGATACAAGAACCGCTCCTATGCTTGCCACCCAAATGCCCCTTGTGCCGCTTAAAATCGCCGCCAAGAAGATTATAGGGACAAATATGACCAACACGCTCGCCCGAGTTTTAAACATTGTTTTGAGTGTGCCGCCTTTTTCTATTACTTTTCTAAGCGCGATTGCCAAAATTGTCGGCAGGCCAAGCAATAAGAAAATCGGGAACGAATGTGAGTCAGGAAAGATGGAGAACATCCGCAATGACAATTGGTCGCCGAAATAAGCAAACCAAGTATTGGCTTTGATGGCTGTCTCGGCCCAGGCATTGCCAAACAGATTACGCTCCGCTATTCCGCCCCAAAAATCAACGAACTGGAAAATATCTAAATAATAAGTTGATATCTGCTGGACAATTCCGATAAGGGCGACGATTATTGTCGGGATGGCAATATTTTTGATAACGCGTTGACTGAAATCCTGGTTTCTTACTATCAAATCATAGAGGACTATGCCAATTAGTGATAAGTTGATGAAATATAATATTCTTTTGATGGCGAGAATATGACTCGGTGCTGATATAGCCGATAGTATCGCCAAGAGCAGAATGGCAAGTAATATTTTTGCTAAGGGAGTTTTTAAATAGCCCGTCAGATTAGGCCGATTGTGCCATGTCCATTTCAGGAAAATCAGGCCGGAGAGAACCCGCCATATATTAAGAGAGTCAAAGGTGCTGGTTATTGGAATGGCGATAAAAAATGGGATTGACCGGATAAAAAATGTCATCGAATCTTCAAGCGATGCCCACAATACATATACCGCCAATACCAAAGTCCAAAAAGGCACCACCACCCGCGGTAAAACACCGGTTACAACTAAAACAACCACCACCAGATGGGCAAGGAACATGGGGTTGACATTTGAGTTTATCTTTGATAACATGTTAATAGTACTTGAAAATTGGAGGTTTTGTATGTTTGGATTTGCGATGTTTATTTTTTCTTTTGTTGTCATTGGGGCGCTAAATGCTATTTATAGTAAAGTAACAAATACTGATGGAAGTCTTATTCAGGTGCCCATAATAATGCTATCCTTAGCAATCGGGATGCTCTCACAACTTGGTCTTAAGCTAAGTATACAGAAAAATAAGTAGTCAGATTTTCATTTACCAGTCTTTATTTTCCAGCGGCCGCTCAATGAGCGGCTTTTTTCATCATAAAGTTTCTGATAATTTCTAAAAATCTATCCGTATTTTTCTGCCATGTATATTTTTCCAAAATGCCAGCACTGGCATTTTTTATTTCTTGGCGGTTCGTATCTTCAGTTAGGCCATCTCTAATCGCAGAGGTAATTGAGTCGGGGTCGTCGGGATTGGCGACAAAGAAGGCATGAGTGCCAAAAATTTCTCGAGTTATTGGCTGGTCGGTAACAACCGCTGGTACGCCATAAGCCAGCGCCTCAAGCGGGGGCAGACCGAAGGCCTCTTTGGAAGAAACATAAATCAAAAGCTTGGCCCCGGCATATAACTGGGCCAGCTCCTCTTCCGGAACATACTCTTTATAAATTATAGCATTCCGACCCAAGCGAGAGTTAATCTCGTTTTTTAATTTTTCAATTATCGGCGGATTATATTTGTCTTTACCGACAGCGACTAGTTGGTAGTTTGTAGTTGCTCGCCCTGCGAAGCCTTGCTTGCCCGACGAAACTTTAGTGAAGGCGGGGCGAAGCAGGGGTAGTTTGTAGCTGGTAGCATTAGAAGCAAGCACTTCGAATGCGAGCATGGTCTCGCGGAGATGGCGACGAGGGAATGCTTGTCCGACATACAACAAGTAGTTGGTAGTTGCTTGCCCTGCGAAGCCTTGCTTGCCCGACGAAACTTTAGTGAAGGCGGGGCGAAGCAGGGGTAGTTTGTAGTTAGTAGGCGGAATTTTAGGGAGATCAATTCCCAAGGTATTCACAACAATTCGGTCGGGTGAAATTTTGAATAACTTTGTTAATTCACATCTCGAGGTTTCTGAAATTGCCATTATCTTGCTGGCGTGGCGGGCGGCCCACCATTCGGCGAAGATTTTGTATGCCAATTTGTAACGTAATCGCAGGTCAAACCTGCGAATTTCATAATAAATGTCCTCGGTTAGTATAACCAGCGATTCGCCGTGGAAAAGTATCGGCAACATATAATTGGGAAAAAACACCAGATCAAGTTTTTCAAACCAAAGCTTTACGGGTAAAAAAATATAGTAATATAAACTAAAAGAATTAGGGCCAACTATTTTTTTTACAAAGATCGGATTATTGAGATACGGCAAGTCCGGAATATGTGATTTGAAATAAAGAAAAAAACGGAACTCATTAATGAGTTCGGGTCTAGCGGCGATATTTTCCAATAACTTATTTACGATTCTACCGACACCCCAAGTTTCAGGGCTTTCGGTAGATTCACACTCAATGCCGATTCTAGTCATGTTTCAATTTTGCCGAGGTTGTTTTTATAAAAATCTAGTACGCCCGATAAAATGGCTTTAGAGATTTGTGTATTTCGGCCAAGGGCTAGCTTAATTAGCTGTTTAATTATAATAAAAAACGACCAGAATGGCAATGCGAGTTTAACATACCATGGGCCGTTTTTTAAGTTGAATAAATGAGCATTGCGGAAGTGATATCGGAGTAATAGTGCGGAACCAAGCTGGTTGGTTGAGGTTGAGACCGCGTGATCAACTCTGGCTTCCGGCACGATCACTAGTTCATAGTCAGCCTTTCTGGCTAGTACGCAATAGTCGGCATCTTCAAAGTAGAGAAAATAACGTTCGTCAAGTAATCCGATTTTTTTAATAACCTCTTTTTTAATAAGCATTGCCGCACCGGGAATATAGAAAGTAGTTGGTAGTTGGTAGTTGGTAGTTGGTAGTTCGCTATGTTGAAGTTTGGGTTTCAGCCATTCAATTTTTCCGCCGTAAATTGTGCGGTTACCCTCGTTTATTTTGGGACCGAGTATACCTATTTGAGGATCGGACTCCCCCACCTCAACTAAGTTAGTCAGAGAGTTTTTTTCGACAGTAGTGTCAGGGTTTAATATAAAAAAATAATCCGCCCCATTTTTGAGGGCCTTCTTAATGCCGAGATTATTACCGCCGGCGTAGCCGGAGTTGTAGTGAGTAGTGAGTAGTGAGTAGTCTTTTGATGGTGAGTCTGTCGAACCGTAAGTAGCAGGTTTACCTTTTTTTTCATTTTCAATAAAAAGACGCGTACTGTTAAGATAATGTAATGAGGATGCGTTATCCACGACGAGTATGTTATAATTCGGGTAGTCGAGTTCTTTGACGGAATTAAGACACCGAATGGTGTCTTGGGAATTATTGTATTGGAGGATTATAATGACGACTTTTGGTTTACTCATTTTTTGGTAATCTTATTCACGATTTCCCACATTTCTAAAACAAATCTTTCTTTTGAAAACTGCTCCACAGTTTTTTTTATTTTTTCCTGATCATAATTTGGTAAATTTTGAATAAGCCTTCTAACACCATCTGCCAGCGTTTCTTCT
>CAYHQI010000014.1:7278-11585 GCA_964358785.1 uncultured Candidatus Saccharibacteria bacterium | reverse complement strand
GTTATTCTGCAATAAGTCTTGACATATTCGCAAAAAGGTTCAGGTTTTTTATCGCTTGGAATTTTTTAATATAACTTATCGTTTCTTGTCTGAATATTTGCCCCGTACGCGGTAGATTTAATTGTCCGCTGATCCAAGCCAAACCGAATTTGTTGACTGATCGCACGACCCTGCCCGGCCCACCGTTATATGTCGCTGCCAGCATTTCTTCAGTGATACCCAACGGCTTAACAATCTCTCGCCTGGTAATTTTGCTGGCAATATCTTTTTTGTGGCTGTCAAAAAACAACACCATGGCCTTAATGGCATTGGTATGATCGGCCATGCCAGTATCGTAATTTTTGATTAGGCGTGCTTCGAGATATTTGGCAACTATATTGTTGTAGGTAGGTTTAATAAACTGGGCTAACCCTGAAGCACCCGCAGGAGAACCCGTATAGCGATAGGCACGCTCTTGATTAGCTCCAATAATAGCCAAAACTCTTTCGCTTAATTTCTGGCCATCATCAATCGAATTTCTAAACCCATCCGGATCAACATGTTCGACAATGATAATATTCCTCAAGAAATCCTTACTCACTCCTTCTGTTATTAGCGTGCCCGGCAAAGATCGCGACTTAACCTTGGCCGTTTCCAATTCCATAAAAGCTTGTTCAATATTTTTCTCAAGATATGCCTTGCCGGCCTCAATAATTTCTGGCAGATGGAGTTTTTTTGAATACGGAACATAGATGATATCCGTATATTGACCGGCTGTTTTCTCCGGCAAACCGGATAAGTACTTACTAGGAAATAGATATTTATTCGCGACGACAACCAATTCCGGCCTGTCCAATATCGCATAATCGGTATTGAAGCTGTTCCACCAATTGACCTTCAAGCTATGGGCTACCGAAATTGGCGGTATAATCTCGAGATTAATGATGCCTGTTTTTTTATAATTTTTGATTTCTGATTCCTTGACCCAAACTCTTTGCTCAAAAACTTTACCAGTATCTTTATTTAATATGGCCAATGCAATCTGTTTCCTGACCAGATCGCCGGTTTTGATTTTGACTCCCTTTTTAACGGTGTAGTATTTTGTTTCATAATCCAGCGGCAGCGACTTTCTCAAAAGCTCAATCCCCTCCTGTATTTTTTCCATCATTGCAAACGGTGCCGATGAGCTCGCAATTACTGTCGCCGTCGGCTTGTTCACGATCGTTACTTCTTTGGCATAGTCACTACTGACCCAAACAAAAAAACCGCCCATTACTATCGCCACCAATAAAAACCAAAAATAATTCAATCGCATATTATATTATCTGGCAGAACACTGCGGCTGTAAAGCCGCAGATGAATGCCAGCCTCGTAGCGAGCGTTTAGCGAGCGGAGGGATAATATATAGACCTTGCGCAGTTGCGCAATTAATTCAAATGAGCGCAACTGCGCAAAAGTACGCAAGTACCACGGCTGTAAAGCCGCGAGTCTCTATAAATTCTGTTCAATAATCGCCGCCTTATTAAGTACTGCATTGGCGTAATAATTACAAATACGGGATGAACAAGTGGTTTTGCCGCCGATATAGGCCTTGGCGGCGCCAATTTCGGCACTACGGGTCTTCGCGGTAGCTCCGGCGGCAGCCAACTTGATTGCCGATGCCATAAAGGCATCCTCAATGTTCCATGGGCTGGGCGGGTTGTGGTTTGTCAGTTGGGCCACGCGTTCCTCATAGGCCAGCCAAGTAGTCGGCAAAAACTGTGCCGGACCTAATGCTCCACCACAACCATAATTCGGTTCGCGCGATACCTTGACCGCGTCAGGATTAAGCCCGAGTTTGCCGGCAATTGTCAAAAAAGCAGTTTTCTCGGCTTCGGCTCGACTTGGTTTACCCAACTTAATATAACAGTTATACATATCCTTAAGCCAATTGCCGGTACCGACATTACGGCCAAGACCGGACTCAACTTCAAGTATCGCTATTACGAAGGCTGGTCTTATCCCAACGCGAATAGCCGCAAGCTGACCGAATCTAATAGCGTCTTCAACCGTCACCCCGTTTTGCTGCAAGTAGAAAACCTGCTCTTTTATACGCCCTATGTCTTGCTTAGATCGTTGAACTAATTGCTGGAATTTGGTCTCCTGCCCCTTAGTGTCTTTTAATAATTTATTTTTTTGTCCCTTAGTCTGGTCTAGGTTCCTTTTTTCGGATTGCTGAAGGCCATTGAGTTTCTCAAGGTCAGCCTTTTTATCAAGTAAGTCGTCTTCCTTTTGTTCAAGATCGACCTTCAGATCCTTGATACTGATGATGGTTGTGCGCAGATTGTTCTGCGTATCCTGCAAATTTTTTAAATTATCAAAAAAATCAGAGATAGTCGCGTGCTTAAAAAGCACCGCGGTTAGACTCTCTTGGTCAGCTCGATCTAATGCGCGTATGTATGTAGCCAGGGCTTCTTTATGGATATCGAGTTTTGTCTGAGCAACCATTATCTGCCCTTGCGTGTTGGTAACCTCAAGACCAGTTTGATCGATGGCGATACCTAAGCTTCTGATTTCAAGCAATACCTTATTGATCTGGGCGTTAAGACTGCCGATCTCACCGGTTAGCGTCCTGGCTTTCTGGCCGTTCTCATCAATCTGCCGCTGGTAGTCGTCTATTTGTTTCTGTATTTGCTCTATCTGGCGATTGCGAGCATCAATCTCGTCTTGCAAGCTAGCGGAAACATGAAAAACAGGCAAAATAATGCTTATAAACAATAAAAAAACTATCAAAAAATAACCCCCTTTCATATATCAAATTATACCACTCCAGCTATCAATTTGAAAATTAAAAAGCCGACCTCTTGGGATCGGCATGATCGACTTAATTATTCTCTTGTAGAAACGACGGCAACACCTTGCTGAACTTGACTGGCGATTACTCTTTCACCCATTCTCCTCCAGTCTTCAAACGCCGTGCGAAGCTCTAGCTGACTAGTTAATGTTTCCTGATTAGCTTTTTGTTTTTCTTCTAGTAATTTGTCTACTCTGGCACGCAATAACTTTTGCTTTGCGAGCTCTCTTGCCAACTCGATAATTAAATTACGCGACTCCTTGGTTTTTACTTGGAGTCTTGCTAGCGGCCTGAATATGCTAGTGGGCTCGTCGAGAAGTCTAGCAAAATCTATGGTTGGCGTAACATACGACATAAGCGTGTCGTAATCTACGGCCCCAGCGATTTCTTCTGCGCCCACTTTCTGCGCCTCTTGAATCTCCTGTTCCGTTGCTCCAAGAGCCGAAATAGCTTCGATCAACTTCGTATTCTCTAGACGCATCGCTTCGAGATCAGAGAATAGACTCTCTAGCTCAGTCGAAAGAAATTTTGCCGCATCAAACAGCGGTTGAACCAAGCTCGAATCTTTAAATTGATGTTCCCTCAGACTTTTAAGAAGACGGCATACTTCTCCAAAGATGCCGCCGCCGGATCGTCGTTTTTGGATCTTGGCATTAGCCGTTGGAGTTGCCTTAAAATTACCTTCATTATACTGTCGCATCGCAACCTCGTCGATGGTTACTGTGAACGGGGCACCGCAGGTGTTTCTCTCCACTGTTACCAAGCCCTTCTTCTCAAGCTTAGTCAGGGCATAACCAATAGCACTAACATGAAATCTATTTTCTCGGCTCAACTCACTACAATTTACTTTTGCGGTTCCGCCATTTTTCCGCAAGTATGCGATCAAAATAGATTTCGAACTATTAGCTCTAATTTCCGCCATTTTTTGCTCCTTTTTTATTTGTTAAGCTACTTTAAATACCGCAAAAGTAGTGTACTCCAAATGGAATTTTTTGTCAACTCCTAAAATTTATTCCACTACAATCTGCCCATTTATCGACGGTTTGAGATGGTCGTGCCAAGGGCAGGTTTTGGCTTCGCGGAAGGTAAATGAGTAGCTTTCACCGATATTAAGTCCGCGCAAAGAATCGAAGCCCGGACAAATTGTATGTGTTGGATGCGGACCTGACGCTGGCCAATGTGAGACACTATCATTGTTTATGAACTTCACAGTGTCGCCCACTTTTATGTTGACAATAATAGGAGAGGCCATCGCGTTGGCAAAGGAAATAGTTACAGTTCGACTATTAGTAGTTGCGCTAGGAACAGGTGTGGTGGTCCGAATCGGCGAAGAAGTGGGACACCATCCCCCAATAGGCTCGGGCATCTTGCAGCTTGGTGTTACATCAAAACAGGCTGGCCGTGGACTACAAGTAGAAACAGGCGCCACAGTTGGACATGGCGCGAACTCACAATTAGGTCCCTGACGACTAACATAGCTACCATCGGGACATTG
>CAYHQI010000014.1:0-7178 GCA_964358785.1 uncultured Candidatus Saccharibacteria bacterium | reverse complement strand
GCTTGTCGAACCATTCTCCGGCGCAACAGCGGTTTTATTTTTGAACACAGCCACAGCTACAACCACACCAACAATCAAAATAATTGTCACTATTACTTTTGCCATAAAAAATATGTTCGCAAAGATTAAAACCAACCGGACGAGCCACTTGATTTAACTTTGCTTACCATATAAATCCAGTCGGATGATTTGGTGATTTCGTAATGATTGTTATATTTCGAATCAAAGATATTGGCCTCGCCCTTATTCTCAATACAGTATCTTATCGTTTCAAACTCATCAAAATCCAAAAATTGTAGGAACTTGAGTCCATCGTCATCGCCGTCAAAATTGTAGCCCTGTATTTTTGTTTCCGCCATGTTTAAATTGTAACAAAATTTTTAAGGTTGCAAAATGCCCTCGGTTGCCCCGTTGACAGATATAGTAACATTTTTAACATTACTAAATTGTTTCGCAGTATTTGCTATTTGGCTTGCAACTATACCTATTCGGCACGAACCGCCAGACTGATCTTTTGATAAATCGACTGTCGCAGTGTCGCCAACTATTATGACGGAGTTCAACCTAACTTCGCTAGTTATTTGAGTCTCAAACCCAAGTTTCTTTTCATTGCTAGTCGGGCCTTTTAAAAGTTCCTCAAGCGCTAATTTCAAAACGGATTGTGTCTTGGGGACAACTCTAGGAACGGCGAATGTCTTGTTGCAGGATTCCTCTGGTTCTAAATTGTTATTAAAAAAATAAACGAAAGCGCTGGTTGAGGAGGCATCTACATTCAATTGAAAACTAGTTTCATGAATGTCTGAACCATCCTTGGCCGATGCCTCATAGACATCGAGACGGATTATCGAAGGAATAGTTTTTAAGATTTTATTTAAGTCAACTTCTACGTCAAAATAACCGAATATTCCAGCTTCGGGTGAATTAGTCATAAACGAACCTACGTATAACTGCTTACCCGCGCTATCACTTATACGATAATTCAGGGTATTCTCAAATCCCCGCCCCTTGCCGTAAATTACAAATTTAGTACCCACGATTTTGGTATCTTTGGATGGCAGGTATATCTCAATTTCCTGTGACTTTATCGAAGTTTCAAACGGCGAATAAGTAACCAGGGGACTACTGCTTGTCATAGGATCGCTCGTGATGTATCTGTTATAAACCATCCATGCCACCGTAGCTAAAACAACTAAAATAATCACTAAAATCACTATATTCTTCATATATCAGCAGTTTAACAGGCTACTTTTCTTACGTCGATTTGACATCATATCTATTATATGGTTAGGTAAGTTATCTTTAACAACCAGAAATCGAGGTGCTAAATGCCCGAGCAAGAAATAGAACTAGACCGAAAGATAGCAAAAAACTGGAGAGAATACTTATCAGAAACCACGGAAATGAAGAACATGATCGTATGGGTTTGGAAGTGTCTCATGAATAAAGACGGGAGAAGATTAACATTCATAATATTCTGCTTAATGTCTGTTTCTGCGATCATTAGCGTGCTCAATCCAGCTACCATTGGAAGCATAATTAACTCTGTCAAAGCAACTTTAGACTCTAAAGAAAATACAACGACTCATTCACTAATCAACGGTCTGTTGATTTTAATATTTCTTCTTAGTATCAGGAGAATTACAGAATATCTTAAGGGAAGGTCTAGAGAATTTTTGTTCCGTCACAACCACAGTAATTTAAACTCTACAACATCACGCTTATTCTTCGAGAAATCTCTAGGGATGCACATTAAAGAAAGTAAGTTACTTAATGAATCAATTATAAAAAAGGGGCATGAAAGAGTGGCCGCACTGCAAGAAACCATTATATTCGACGGACTAGAAGTTCTTCTATCTCTATCTTTTTCGTTCTGCGCCGCTTGGTTATTAAGCCCCAAACTCGGCCTACTAATGCTGGCCGTCGGCATCATGCACATTTCTTGGTCATTGTTTCTAAATCAAAGAATGTTTAGAGATTCTTTGCCCATAGATAAAAAATGGCGATATCTTACTCGCTATAGAACAGAACGCTGGGAAAGAGTTGAAAGAGTTAAAACGAACTGCAAGGTAGCAGAAGAGATGGATTACATGGATAATTTTTTTGACGAAACATGTGAAGAAGATGGAAGATTCTGGCTCTGGTTCATAAAGCATTGCGCAATAAGAGGCGCGCTGTCTTACCTTATAGGGTGGTTCGTGGCAATAATCTATGGCATATATTTGGTTCGTACTGGCGAAATGACCTTGGGCTGGATATACCCTTGGATAACCTACAGCACAACATTCATAGATAATCTTTGGCGCGTTGGCGACCTGGAGCAAAAGGTTAATTTTTTTACTCCGGCTATTCTTTCTTTCAAAAAAGGACTTGAGTTGCCACTAGATCTATACAAATCAGCAAACACGATTAGTCTGCCGAAAGATTCTCCAAATAAAATAGAATTTATAAATGTTTGCTACGACTTTGAAAATGCTCCATCTATTAATAGAAAAGCTCTAAAAAATCCACCCGTTCTAAGTAACGTCTCATTTACAATAGAACCGGGTGAAAAAATAGCGTTGATCGGTCCAACCGGAGTCGGTAAAAGTACTATCATAAAATTACTTTTGCGCTTCATGGATCCTACTTCTGGCAAGATATTGATTGACGGCGTTGATTTACGTGAACTGGATCTAGATTCTTGGCTCTCAAGAGTCGGATATATTCCCCAGGACCAACAGATATTGAACGGAACGGTTCGTTACAACATGACTTACGGATTGACCAAAGAAGAAGCCACGAAAATTAGCGATGATGACATTTGGAAAGTAATGCGATCCCTACAGATAGATTTTGGGACACGCTTGGCAGACGGGTTAGACACCAAGATCGGATATGGCGGGATTGATTTGTCTGGCGGTCAAAAACAAAGATTGATGATCGGTGCGGCTGCCATGAAAAACCCGTTATTTATGGCCATAGATGAAGCGACTAGCTCGCTAGACGCAACCACAGAAAAGCTCGTACAAGATGGCCTAGAACATGTATTACGCAATCGCGGAGCATTAATAGTTACTCACAGACTAAATACTGTCAGGAGAGTGTGCGACAGATTCATTGTAATAGATAGCGACGATGCGCAAGGCAGTCAGGTTGTAGCTGACGGCAACAATTTCGAGGAATTAGCAATAAGATCTGCCAAATTCAGAGAGCTAGCCAAAGATCAAGGAATTAATCTGTTAGGTGGCGATAGTGAACTATTGGAAACAAGCCACCATCATATAGACGTATAGTAAAATACCACCACAAACCCCAGAAATGGGGTTTTTCAATTGTTGGCTTATTGAACATATGTTCAATAAGCCAACAATTTGGTCTGGGTTTTGTTTTTGACACACTTAAATGATAATCTGATTACAAGATGATTGCTAAACTCAAAACTTATCTTTTTGGATCCATGTTCCGTAGAGGAGCGACGCTCCTGACTTTTTTGACGCTGGGCAGTTACGCCTTGGGCTTGGTGCGAGATATAATTTTCGCGCGGGTTTTTGGTGCCTCGCGTATGCTTGATGTCTATAACGCCGCTTTTATAATTCCCGACTTGCTGCTCAATATATTTGTCGCTGGAGCATTAACGGCGGCATTTGTACCGGTATTCACGCATCTTTACGCCTGCAACGAGGATGCGGAAGCCGAAAAAGTCGCAACCACAATGTTAGTTGCCGCACCGCTGATTCTTATTATTTTAGCCATACCCATTTTTATTTTTATGCCTCGGTTAGCCGATCTCGTCGCTCCGGGTTTTGCGTTTGAGGACAAGGAACTACTGGTGCTGATGGCTCGTCTATTACTTATATCGCCGATAATCTTTGCTATTTCTAATACTCTCGGCAATATCCTGATATCCTTTGAAAGATTTTGGGGCTACGGTCTTGCGCCGGTTTTTTATAATATTGGTATCATTATCGGGATTCCGCTGGCAAAGTTATTTGGCCCACTAGGCTTGATTGAGGGTGTCGTGATCGGAGCGTTAATGCATCTGGCTGTTCGCTGGGCAGATATCGCTAAAAGTCAGATACGATGGAGATTCCCCGTACAATGGCGCCATCCGGAATTTCGTAAAATTCTTAAACTAATGATCCCACGCATGGCCGGTCAGCCGATTGAACAGGTTACATTTTTTATTTTCACCAGTATGGCTTCTACGCTCGCAGTTGGTTCAATTGTAGTATTGAGTTTCGCCCGTAATTTCCAGAGCGTTCCAGTGAGTCTATTCGGCATAGCATTTTCAACGGCGGTATTCGCGTCCTTATCAAAAAAAGCCGCCCTTGGTGATCGGGTTGGCTTCTTATATCACTTGCGCGAGACCGCTAAAGCCCTGGGAATCATGACTGGATTATCGGCTATATTTTTCTTCTTTTTTGGAGAGTGGGTTGTACGCCTATTTCTTGGCGGCGGTCGCTTCGTCGAAGCCGATGTAATCCGCACCGGCCAGCTCCTTGCCATCTTCGCCTTCGCCATCCCGGCCGAGAGCTTCATGCACCTTATCGCCCGCTCCTTCTATGCCCTCAAAGACACCTGGACCCCGCTTTTTATTACCCTGCCCGGTCTTGTTGCTATTTTCTTACTTGCTAATTTTTTAACTCCCATTATTTCCCTTGCTGCCCTCCCCGTAAGTTATGCGGTCGTACTTACTCTTGAAGTTATACTCCTTTTTATAATTTTGAAAATTAAGTTAAGAAAGTTGAGTGTTTAAAAAAAATTGGTATTAAAACTTGACGCAGATAATAAAAAGAGGTAGTATGACATAAGCTACATTTACAATTATAGGAGGGAATAGATGCTAAAAAAAATTCTGGCGTTTTTAATTAGTGGAGCGCTTGTTTTTTTGGGGGTTCTTAGCATTCTCGGCATCTCAGCCATGAACTTTGGGGTAGTTTTTACTATCCTGGCTGGATTATTGGGTGGCACCTTAAACCCATTGGTTTATAAATACTTACAAGGGTATTTTGATAAAGATGATAACAGCCCCGAAAAAAAATATGAATTTAAATTCAAACAATACCCGAATGAGGGTTGGCGCTATTTTTCAGTTACGGCTAATGACCCAGATGAAGCCGACAGGAAGGCAGCTATTCACTTTCAAAATTTAGTGAAGGAACGAAGGACTGTCCTGAGTGTTTTTTATCCGACTGATTGATCAACTATGCCGCCAATAATGGCGGTTTTTTTTAATAAAAAATTTTAGTATGTCGCTATACGACAGAGCCCAAGACATTCAGCTAGTAAGTTTGCGGGTAAACGACTACAATCGCCTTTTTGCCGGTTAGCACGTACTCCTGTGAATTTGTAACCGACCAGCCGTCACCGCCGGTTGGGGCGTCATGGATGGCGTTGAATAATACATTGGCATCATAGACATAGTTTTGGCCGCGTTTGGTACCGACATCATTGGTGATAAATTTGCCGTCTTTGGTGAAGCCCTTGATTACCAGCATATGGTATATCGGTCCGGGTTGACGGTAATACGGATTGTCGACAAGCCGGCCGGCTAGCGGTACGATTACCGGCCGGCCGGCCAAAAGATGCGACTTGATGTCATTTATCGTAATATCACGCAAAACATCTACGCGCTTATAGCCGAAGTACTGGCGCAGCATAATTGCAGTCTCTTCAGCTGTGGTATGAAAGTAATAACCGAATTTGCGCTTTTGCCAGTCAACCAGTTTTAATATCTCATTTTTAACAATCTCCGGCGTAATCGACTCGTTTTTATGAAACTTATTAACCAAAATCGCCGAGGTTTCTTCGCAAGCCTCCTGATATGGCAAGCTCCAGTCGGCATACGGTGCTTGCGGTACAAACGGGACGGCAAGGTTAATTTCTGAAAATTCAACTATTGAAGGCGCGGGCGATGCAGTGGGATTTTTAGTCGGGACTACAGTCGAGACTATTCGTGTTTCCTCCGGCAAACCATTCTTCTCCCATTCCAAGGTCAAATCTTGGATATCAGTCCGAAATACAAGTAAAACTAAAAACGTGGCAATAAAAATTGTGATAAATACGAGAAACTTTTTCATTATTAATATTTCAGAGGAATCGGCTCACCGTTATTAGTTCGTTTGTATAGTTCGGGATCTATCGTGCGCTCAAAGCATACACGACCGATGCCATGATTCCAGTTTTGCTGATAAGGGTAGTAACCGCCCGGCGGCACTGCCGGTACTGGCATAGAACGCATCATGCCGCCCGACTGGTATGTGGTGGATGTTTTGAAAGTTGCACACAAGTTAAATGACAACGCACCAACAACTGTATACTCATAAGGTTGAGCCGTTTCCGGATCAACCGGTGGTACAAAACCTGTAATCTGACTCCTTAGTGCGTCTATAGATTGCGGTAGCTCATCCTTTTGCTGCCAATAATTGATAATCTCACTTTGAAGAGTCGTTAGATTGTTAACTCTTTGTTCGTCAAACCTGCGAGCGCGCTGACTGGACGGCAGACCGATCAAAAAGAAACCATAAACAATACTGGCAAGTATTACTGCGGACACAATCCAGGCAATAAGTTTGGGTTTGTCGGATCGCTTCTCACGATAGCGTAAGTCCCACAAGTAGTAACCGAATACTGCCCCAGCTACAACCAATACTACTAATACCTTTAAGAAAAACTGGGCAGAGAGCTCGCCTTTAAGGAAATTATTTACCAAAATTATTAGATCAACAATTATCGTAACTGCCGAAACGAAAAGCGTGATATACCAAAGCCATTTTCTAACGCGGACATCTCGCTTTTCGGAATTGGATTTGAACTCACGCCCGATAAGCCAAGAAATTAAAATATGAACAGGAAAAACGATTATCAGCGCTGCCATAGCCAAACGAATCGTGTCGTAGGCATAACTGGCATAGCCGCCATAGTAGTCTTGATACTTCAATAGATCTGGAAACAATACGTTTATGCATTGCCACCAGAGAGTAATAAAAGCGACCACGCTGACATACAGCGTTACCACGGCCAGGAGATGCAAAAACACATCCTTCGGTGTTCCTTTTTTAATTTGTGTATCCATGCGTATTATTCTAACATGAGAAGCATTACTTCGCCAAATTACCGCTCGCCATATTACCTTTTGGAAATTCTGCTCAACCCCTATCACGAAATCAACATTCGGCTTTGACAAATATAACTCGCTC
>CAYHQI010000013.1:9852-12134 GCA_964358785.1 uncultured Candidatus Saccharibacteria bacterium | reverse complement strand
TGAGCGCAACTGCGCAGAAGGTACGTAAGTACCACGCCCGTAAGGGCGGGGGTCTTTATTTTAGTTTGCCGATCTGATACAATGGATGTAAGTGAAACTAAGAGAACATATTATAATTGGTGCCGTTGCTTCGATCATCCTAATCCCTCAATGGGGAATTTGGCGGGTACTTTTGTTTTGGGGCGCGGAAGTGCTGATTGATGCCGACCACTATTGGGATTATTTGTGGCGGAGCAAATTCCAAGATTGGAGTGGTTGGCGGATGTTCAGGTATTACGATTTATTTTCCAAGAGGTTGCACGATAAAAATTTTCTAGGCTTCAGCTTACTGCATACTGTCGAAGTTTTCGCGGCGGTTTATCTATTGGCGTATTACTGGAATTATACTTTTTTTATTACTATCTTTTGGGGGATGGTGTTTCATATAATCCTAGATATGATTTGGCTGTTAAAATACAAAGTATTTTTTGGCCGCGCCTATTCAATTATTGAGTATTGGTTCCGCAAACGCTCCATGCTCCGCCGCGGCCTAAATCCCGACGGGTTTTATAAGGAGATGTTTAAGCTTTCTGAAAAATCTTAAAAAAACATATTTGTGGGTTTTTCAGCTGATGGAGCTAAATTCTTATTTCGTCATTCATCTGTCAACTTACAAATTAGCGAAGCGAGCGTTAAGAATTGTCGGGTAACACTAAGACTAGTCGGAAAACGCGCAGAAAACAAAACCCCGCCTAATGGCGGGGTTTTGTTTTCAAGCGGCAAACGGAGCGATCAAACTGAACTGCTTCAGTTTGATCCCGAATTTTAGATTTGCCTTGTGCATTTATGCACAGCAAGTCGTTAAGAAATTCGGGTTGGTCTGTGTCCGACAATTTAGCAAGCTTCGCGTAATTTGTAGGAAGACATGATGTTGTAAGAAACAAGAGTTTAGCGCAATGCTTTTTTGAGGAGGATACTGATAGTTCGTAAGACTATGCCTAGATCGAGCAAGAGTGAGCGGTTTTTGATGTAATAGAGGTCGTGCTGGAGTTTTTCGGCAGTGTCTTTAATAGTCATACCGCCGCGGAAGTCCAGCTTATGCTTGATTTGTGCCCAACCAGTTAGCCCAGGTTTGACCAAATATCGTTCCTCATAGAACGATATTTCTTTTTGCAATTTTTCATGAAATTCTGGTCTTTCCGGTCGCGGGCCGACGAAAGACATTTCGCCACCAATCGTGTTCCAAAATTGTGGCCACTCATCAATCCTCATTCGACGAATAAATTTGCCGAACCTTGTTGTCCTCTTGTCATCTTCGCTAGCCCAGATCGGACCGCTTGCGCCCTCGGCACTGCCATCAGGTGCGTTGGAGACCATTGTGCGAAACTTAACTAGCGAGAATTGCTTGCCGGATTTGCCGATTCGGCGCTGTTTTATAAAAATAGGTCCCTTTGACTCTAACTTGGTTACCAGAATTATAAATGGATAAAATGGCAGTGAAATAACTAGGCCGATTACTGACATAATTAAATCGCCGACTCTTTTGGATAATTCATAACCGCGGCGGCTACCCTGCGATAAGTTTTCTAAAAACCAGATTTGATCTATGGCACCGAGCGGCACTCTTCCGGTAATCCGTTCATAAAAATCAGATAGATTGTAGAATCTAACTCCGAAACCTACTAGGTGATAAAAGGCGTCTATTATGTGCGGGATCTTATAAACTGCTGAAGACAGAACCAGGGTCTTAATGTGTTTCTGAGTGATAAGGTCATCGAGTATTCCGTGTGCGCTTTTGTCTTCGATGTCTATTATACCAACAGCATGGTAGCCCAGTTGAGGATTAGCCAGTAGAAAATCATACAGCTCTTGTGATTGATCATTGTTGCCGATTATTAGGGTGCTATTCTTGAAGCCGCTTTTTATTGTTAATATGTTGAAATAGTATCGCCAAAAGCTTAAAAGTAAGAATGTCACTACTACAAATATCAGAAGATTGGTTTTGGGCGTGATTCCAAAGAAGGGAATAAAATAGAAAAATAAAAGCGAGATTATGCTGTTGACGAGCAGAGCGTAGAATAACGCAGAAAATGATTGGATGTTGTTTTTGGCGAAGCCTATGTCATATAGATTGCTGATATAGAAGACGAGAAGCCACAGAATGAAGATAATGCTAAAAGGCAGAAGATGGATGTCAAACTGGGCGTTAAAACTAAAGCCGTACCTGATTATTAGGCCTATAAATAAAGACAGATATAATATGGCGATATCGCCGATGAATAATAGGAAACGAGTCATTTTTG
>CAYHQI010000013.1:0-9752 GCA_964358785.1 uncultured Candidatus Saccharibacteria bacterium | reverse complement strand
CTTACTTTACCATAAATTAACCAAAATGTCTAATAAGAAAATAAAAATAGGTATAGTCGGAATCGGTATGGTCGGAGAGCCGATTAAGCGTTGGTTTGAGGAATGTCATAAATATAGACGTGGCAAAGAGCTTTTTTGTTATGATACTGACCCCAAAAAGGGTTATGCCGACGATGTAAATAGGGCCGATGTTGTATTTGTCGCCGTACCCACGCCCGCCAATCACGACGGTAGTTGTAATGTTTCGATTGTCCAATCAGCGACGGCTACTATTAACGACGGCAAGGTCGTAGTCATTAAATCAACCGTGCCGCCCGGAACGGTAGAATCATTGCAGAAAAAATATCCTCGCAAGAAATTCATTTTTAATCCGGAATTTTTAACCGAATCGCAAGCCTGGCTTGATTATATTAAACCAGACCGCCAAATCATAGGCCATACAGCTAAGAGCTATAGCGATACCAAAGAAATTCTAGCACTATTACCTCGGGCCCATTTTGAACGGCCGTGGTCTAGCGACTACATTAAAAAAGATATCAATGCCACTGAAGCGGAGCTGGCCAAATATGCCGCCAATGTTTTCGGCTATATTAAGGTAATTTATGGAAATATTTTGGCTGACTTATGTCATGCTATCGATGTCAATTTTAAAAGACGGGGGATTGGGTCTGGCATTGATTACGAGAATGTCCGAGAGACGATTTCTGCCGATCCGCGAATCGGCCCTGCCTGGCTAAATGTTGAGTACGGCGATTATTGCGGCGCCGGCGGTTATTGTTTCCCCAAAGATATGAATGCATTTATTAGTTTTGCCGAGGGGCTCATGGCAGATTTGTCAAAAAACAAAAAGGGGATGAATCGCGGGCTTATTAAGTCGCTACAAAAAGGCACGGGAGTATTGCGTGCCGTCGTTGCCTATAATGAAGCATTGATAAGCTGGCAAGGATTGACAACAGGAGATGTCTCTAGGCATGATAATGAAGTTGTCATTAAGAAGCGTAAACAAATAAGAGTTGACCATGATAAAAAATAATCAACCCCGACGTAAAGTCGGGGCCCCGACTAAAACGTCGGGGAAAAATGAAAAAGTAGTAGTGACCGGAGGGGCCGGGTTTATCGGTTCTAATTTGGTCGACGCTCTTATAAAAGAGGGATATTCGGTTACGGTAATCGATAACCTTTCAACTGGCAAAAAATCACAGGTCAATGGAAGGGCCAGGTTTGTATTGGCTGATATCTGTAATCTTAAAAAAATCAAACCCCACTTTCGAGGTGTCAAAAAAGTTTTTCATCTGGCGGCTCGGGCGCGGATTCAGCCGTCAATTCAAAACCCAGTACCGACTTTTGACAGCAATGTTGCCGGTACTCTTAATGTACTGTTGGCCGCGCGTGATGCGGGGGTTAAGCGTGTAGTCTATTCAGCTTCGTCTTCCTCGTATGGTGATCAAGACACCCTGCCATTACACGAAGAAATGATGCCTCATTTCAAAAGTCCTTATGCCTTGTCTAAATATGTAGGTGAAGAATTATGCCGTCTTTTTAGCAATCTATATGGTTTAGAAACGGTCTCTTTGAGATATTTCAACGTCTATGGTCCAAGGCAATTGCTAACCGGCGCCTATGCGACCGTTGTTGGTATTTTTCTTAAACAAATGAAATCCGGCCAGCCTCTTACAATAGTAGGTGATGGTAATATTCAACGCGACTTCACCCATGTATCTGATGTAGTTAAGGCCAATTTACTGGCGGCGCAATCTAAAGAAGTCGGCAAGGGCGAGCTAATAAATATCGGTACCGGCAGAAATTATTCGATCAACGAGGTGGCAGCTATGATCTTAGCTTTTGGTGGGTCCCGATCAGATGTTACTCTTACTTCTGCTATTAAGAATAAGCGAGCTACCTATATTCCTGCCCGTCCCGGCGAAACTCGTCGTACCTTAGCTAACAATTCCAAGGCCAGCGATCTACTCAATTGGAAACCGACGGTATCTTTTGAAGAAGGGTTGGCCATGTTAAAGTCTTCCTAGTTTGTTGTACAATTGATTTAATGGATAAGATTAAACTCTTCATATTTTTGGTTTTCGCATCTTTTGTTTTAGCCTTCGGCGCTAATGCCGATACACTCGGTCAGGGTCAGCAGTTTTTTATCAGTTCTCAATATGACGCCCAATCTAGGTCGGCAGTCAATGCTACCTTGAGGCAGGTGTCGGAGTACGCCTACTTCTATATTGCCGATGAATATTGGAACGGCATCAGCGCTTCTTCGCGCAATCAGGCACTGAATCAAGTTGATTCGTTGGCCAGAGAGTTTGATCAACGGATTTATCCTACTGAAGTTCAATTTTTTGGTTCCGAGCCCAACCCGGGGATTGATGGTGATCCGCGCGTGATCATCCTTCTTGTCCCGCTTATTGAGAATGCTGGTGGATATTTTGATACTGCTAATCAGTACTCTAGGGTCGAAGTTCCCAGTTCAAATCAGCGCGAAATGATTTATTTGAATGTGAATCAGTTGGCCGACCAAAGCAAGATGTTCGCCTTTTTGGCCCATGAATTCCAGCATCTGATATCTTTTAATCAGAAAGAAAACTTACGCAACGTTTCCGACGATATTTGGTTGAATGAATTAAGATCGGAATATGCTCCGACACTTTTGGGTTATAACGATATCTATGAGGGCTCGCACTTGAAACGGCGCGCGGATGCTTTAATAGAGAATCCATCGGACAGTCTGACCGAATGGAAAAATCTTTCGGCTGATTATGGTCAGATCGGAATGTTCGGAGAGTATATTGCCGAACGCTGGTCACCGCAAGTAATTGCCGACACTCTCAAGAATAAATCGATTGGATTCAATAGTCTTGCCGAGTCGCTAGTTAGTAACGGTTTTGGCGATACCTTTTTGGATATTTTTCGCAATTGGCTTATCGCTAATTTTTTAAATGATACATCTACAGATATTAGGCTAGGTTATTCCAAAACAAGCCTTGCCGGTATTCATGTTCCACCCACCAGGGTAATAAATAATCTTGGGGAAGGTATAACCTCGGTAGTTTCTGATTCAATAAAAGATTGGCAAGGCAAGTGGTATGATATTTCGCAATTAGCGGCTGGGCAGAAAAATATCCTGAAAATTAATTTTAGTTCGCCGTCTCTTACGAGTTTTTATATTTCATACTTGGTTTTCAAGCCCGACGGCAGATATCAGGTTTACGCCTTTAACCCTACGCCTGGTTTTGAGACGCTATACATTCCCAGTATTGGCACCGATGTTAATCGGGTTGTTCTTATGCCCATCAAGAAAGATAAGTTTTCCGGTTTTTCCGCCAATGAAACCCCAGTCCAACTAACAATTAGTTTTGAACGCAGTTATTCCACTTTGCCTGTTACGGCGATTCTACATCCCGTAGCAACTCCTACTCCCGCCATACCAACTACCGGCTACTCACTACCCGCTTCGCCAAAGCTTCAGCGAGGCGAGCCGGCTACTCACTACCCCGACGGTTCTCTTATTCGTGTTCGAGGGGGCTATAAGGTCTATGTTATTTCCGCCAAAGGCGGATCCGCCTCTGGCGGAAAGGGTCTGTGGCGAAGGCATATTATCAGCCCTAAGATATTTAATTTTTATCCCGGGCTAGGCTTCAATAAGGTTCTAGAAGTTGACCCGTCTGTTCTTGATCAATATCAAGAGAGCGATCTTATACGTTACGCAGACGGCCAAAGGGTATATGCAATTGATGTATTGGGTACGCGCCGGTGGCTAAATATGAGTGGCGATCAATTCATCGCTTCCGGGCGAGTTTGGGATTCTATTTTCGAGGTAAACCTGCCGGAATTGACATTTTATCCAACGGGGGTTAATATAATTAAATAGATTTTTGAAAATTTGGGAGGACGAAATGAAATTGCCTAACTTCGTAATGACTAATGTCCCTTTGGTGCGCCATTCAACGCTTGGTGTCGGCGGTCCGGCTGATTATTTTGCTGTCATAGCTCATGATCCAGTCGCGTCAAAGAAGCTTTTTAGTTTTGAAGCGAAGATGATTGAGGCTTGCGAATTTGCTCGCGAAAACAAGCTTGACGTTTTTATGCTGGGACACGGATCCAATGTTTTATTTAGTGATAAGGGTTTTCGCGGATTAGTTTTGCAAATTAAGACTAACGATATTTGGTGGGGAGACGACGAAAAGAAAAACGAACTCTGGGCCGATGCTGGAACTTCTGTCGCCAAGCTTGTCCATTTTGGAAAGATGGGCGGATTTACTGGATTCGAGTTTTTGGCAGGGTTACCCGGCAGTGTCGGTGGGGCAGTTTATGGAAATGCCGGTTGTTACGGCGGCGAATTCTGGGATATTATCGAAGAAGTTGTATTTTTTGATGGCGAATATATCCAGACTAAGAAAAAACATGCCGGTATGTTCGGTTATCGCTGGAGCACTTTCAAAGAAAACCCGAATTGGATTATACTTGCGGTCAGGCTGGTCGTAAGATTAAAAGGCAAAAAGTTGGTAGCTATTGAAATTAGAAGGGTGCGTGCCGGAAGATTAGCCAGTCAACCCGAGGCCAGAAGCATAGGTTGTATTTTTAAAAATCCTATGCTTTCTAGTGGACGTAGAGTGTCGGCGGGCAAGCTGATTGATAGGGCCAGCTTAAAGGGATCGCGCATCGGTCGGGCTATGATCTCTAATGTGCACGGTAATTTTTTTGTTAATCTTGGCGGCGCGAAGGCTAAAGATTTCATGGAACTTATCAAAATCGCCAAAGGTCGTGTTTTCGAAAAATTCAGAATATTACTTGAAGAAGAAATTATCCGAGTTGGGGAGTTTTAACCGAGCCAAGCTCGGTTTTTATTTTTTCAATAAGCCAGCGATCCCGGCCCCAATTTTGCGAATTATTTTTTGGCGAAGCGCTGCGCCTAATGAGGTATGGGCCTATTCGGCCCGCGCACTTCGCAATTTTTTTCTTTGTTATCTTTTTAATCCACGAACTTATTTCTTTAGTTAGCAAAATTGGAGCGGGATTAGCATTTGCATCCGTACTCGTTTCACTGCGTGCGGGCAAATGCTAAGTTATCCACTTTTTTATTTCACAAGATTTTTTTTGTTGTATAATTACATCAGCACTTAATGATTAATTTAAGTTGCTGAGAAAAATTTCTTTTGGCGGTTTGGTCGGCCGTCACATTAGGAGGGCGATGCGACAATTTTAAATTTTAAATTTTAAATTTTAAATTTTAAATTTATTGTCGTCTCGTATCATCAAGACTATGGCAGCCAAGAAAAAGAAAGCCAAGAAAAAGAAGAGAGTCTAGTCTCTTCCGCGCCGAAAGGTGCGACTTGAGAGCCCCGCGTTGCGGGGTTTTCAATTTCTAATTATCCATGTTAGAATTTGAAATATGAAAACCATGATTCATGTAAAAAATATAGAACTTACTTCGTCCATCGAGATTTTTATTAGCAAGAAGATGGATGCGATTGCTAAGCTGTTTAAGGTCGGTGATGAGTTAGTAGAGGCTCGCGTAGAGATCGGCAAGCCATCTAAGCATCATCAAAAAGGCCCAATCTATTATGCCGAGATAAACCTCAAGATCGCAGGCGAGTTATTGCGTGCTACCGTCGAGCATGTGGATCTCCGTACCGCGATAGACTTCGCCCGCGATGAAATCGAAGGCCAGATAAAGAAGTTTAAATCCAAACGCCGCGACACCACTCGAAAACCTAAGAGGATTTGACAAATGATACTATAAGGAGTATCATTTTTGTATCTTTAAAAAACTTGGAGGTTGTATGTCAATATTAGTATATGAGGATACCGTTTCTGTTACGGCGGTTAAGCGCTTCGTAGCCCACGAGCACCTCGTGGAGGCCAATGTCGGTTGGATGGGGGATAATTTTAAGAAGTTGTTCCTCGACAATGTTGAAGAAAATGTACCCGCAGGTCGGGTCGCTATCCACGCCTTGGTCGAGAGTTCTCTCGACCCTGAGATTATGGTCGAGTTAGGTCGAGCCCGCCGAGTAATCCACTTGTCCCACTTTTTCCAACTTATGAAGAAGCAGGCCGTGGGGCAAGCCGGCCCACTAATGATCAACGACAACTGGAACATCGCCTACTGCATTGGCAGTGACGGCAACATCTGGGCCGTGAACGCGTGCTGGTACTCGTTCAACCGCGACTGGGGCGTCGAGGGCGGCTCGGTCGGTTACCCGCGCGAGTGGTGTGCCGGCAGCCAGGTTCTCTCGCAAGCAGATTAGGGTTTTGATTCCTTGGCTGTTTGGTTCTTGGGTCCAAATTTTTTGTCATTTTTAGCCGAGGAAACTCGGCTTTTGTATTTTTGGGGGTCAGGATGAGCGAGCCATCGTCAATTTTTATCAATTGGCTTGAGTGGTAACAAATAAATATCAATTTTTGATATTTCCCGTTGATAAACAAATTGGGACGGAGTGGAGCCCCGAGCGTAGCGAGGGGCGGAACGTAAGGGGTACGATTTTTTATCCAGGGAAATTAGAAAATTGATATATTATTTGTACTGCGAGGACACCTGATAAAAATTGATGATGACTCGCGAGTTGTAATTTTTATAAATCCGCGCTAAAATTAACCTATAAAATGAGCTTTATTTCTAAAATATTTGGTGATGCCAATAAGCGGACAGTCGAGGGTTACCGTCCGATTGTCGAGAAAATAAACGAGCTCGAATCACAATTCGAGTCTTTTTCTGTTGAGGAATTGCGAGGAAAAACCGATGAGTTTCGTCAACGGCTCAACGGTGGTGAGCCGTTGGGCTCGCTTTTGCCAGAAGCCTTTGCCGCCGTGCGCGAAGCGGCTAAGCGTACGCTTGGCCAACGCCATTTCGACGTTCAGTTGATGGGTGGCATAAACCTGCATCAAGGCAAAATTTCCGAAATGAAAACCGGCGAGGGCAAGACGCTCGTCGCTACTTTGCCTGCCTATCTTAACGCACTTACTGGCCGAGGAGTGCATATAGTTACTGTCAATGATTATCTCTCGCGACGCGATGCTGTTTGGATGGGGCAGATTTATCATGCCCTCAGGATGTCCGTTGGCTGTATTAATCACGAATCCAGTTATGTATATGATCCTTTGCATAAAAATGAACAAAAAGAAGAATCACCACAAAGCGAGAGAGAGGCAAGGCTGGATAAAGAACGCGATACTACCGGCTCGTTTAGGGTGGTTCATGAATTCTTGCGGCCGGTTACCAGGCGCGAGGCATATGAGGCTGATATTACTTATGGCACAAACAACGAATTCGGGTTTGATTACCTACGCGACAATATGGCGTACGAGTTTGGTCAAATTGCTCAGGCTAAAGGACACAACTATGCCATTGTTGACGAGATAGATTCAATCTTAATCGATGAAGCCCGCACTCCGCTTATTATTTCCGCGCCCGATAGTGATTCAACCAAACTCTACGAGACTTTTGCCAAAATCGTTCCGCGTTTGGAGGAAAATGAGGACTATAATGTTGATGAAAAGCTCAAGGCGGTATCCATCACCGAGAAGGGCATCGAAAAAGTCGAGGGAATGCTCAATATCAAGAACATCTATGAAGAAGGTGGCACTCGTTATGTCCATCATCTCGAACAGGCGCTCAAGGCGCAGATATTGTTTCATCGTGACAAAGATTACGTAGTGAAGGACGGCGAGGTTACTATTGTTGATGAGTTTACCGGTCGTTTAATGCCCGGCCGTCGCTGGTCAGAAGGATTACACCAGGCAGTTGAAGCCAAGGAGGGCGTTTATGTGCAAAAGGAATCTCGTACTTTCGCGACAATTACATTTCAAAATTATTTCCGCTTATATAACAAACTTGCCGGTATGACCGGTACTGCCCAAACATCGGCTGAAGAGTTTCATAAGGTTTATAAGCTCGATGTTGTTTCTATTCCGACTAACAAGCTAATGATTCGCACTAATTTACCGGATAGGATTTATAAAACCGAGGCCGGTAAATTACGAGCGATTGTTGCCGAAATTAAAGAGCGTCATCTCAAAGGTCAGCCGGTGCTTGTCGGTACCGCCGCTATTACCAAGAATGAGCTTTTGGCGGCGCATCTTAGTCGTGAGGGCATACCCCACAAAATTTTAAACGCCAAGAATCATGAGCAGGAAGGAGAACTGCATGCTCAGGCGGGACGATTGGGAGCGGTTACGGTTGCTACAAACATGGCTGGTAGGGGAGTAGATATTATTCTGGGTGGTAATCCTCCTGATCCTGATGAGGCGGGTAAGGTTCGTGAGCTGGGTGGTTTGCATGTAATTGGTACGGAAAGGCACGAGGCTCGTCGTATTGATGATCAGCTACGTGGACGTTGCGGCCGGCAAGGCGATCCGGGCTCATCACAGTTCTTTGTTTCAACCGAAGACGAATTGGTGCGCGTATTCGGCGGTGACCGATTACATAATTTGATGGATCGTTTAGGCGTAGGCGAGGACGATGTTATCGAGAATCGTTTTGTTTCGCGTGCCATTGAGCAGGCCCAGTCCAAGATAGAGGGCAATAACTTCGATATCCGCAAATATGTGCTTGAATACGATGATGTAATGAACCGTCACAGGACCGCGATTTATAACTTGCGTAAAGAAGCTCTTGGGTCTGGCGAGATTAACCCCGTTAGAGGCCGCCCCGCCGAAGGCGTGGCTACGGCCACCACGGGGCGACCTGCCTCTAACGGGGTTAAGGACAAGGTAAGCGGTTATATCCATGAACAGATAGATAAGATTTTACAATTCCATTTCTTGCCCGAAACAGGGGAGAGCAATCTTGAAGAAATATCAGAGAGTATTAAGGCTCTTGTGCCGATAGAAGATAATTTGCATGTTAAGTTAAGCGAGATTGCGAAGTCACATGAACCTGCCCTGAGCCCATCGAATGGGCCGAACAGGTTATCAGAATTTTTACATGACTTGGTTGATGAGGCGTATGCCCAACGCGAACAACAATTAGGCGCCGAAGCCATGCGCCATTTAGAAAAAATAGTTTTACTTCGTGTAATTGACGAACTTTGGGTAGATCATTTGGAGCAGATGGAATATCTGCGCGACTCGGTAAGATTACGCGCCTACGGCCAGCGCGACCCTCTAGTCGAATACAAAATAGAGGGACAAAAAATGTTTAATCAACTCCAAGATGCAATCGGTACTCAAGTGGCGGGCATGATATTCAAGGTTGGATTTGTTCACCCCGTTAGAGGCCGTCCTGCCGCAGGCATGGCTACGACCGCCTTGGGGCGATCTGCCTCTAACGGGGTGAATCAGCCCAAAAATGTTGTGATTCAAGAAAAAAGAGAGGATATAATTGAAGGAAGATCCAACATTTCTGAACAAATGTCGCAAGAATCTGATCGCGGCCATTCTGCTTCGTCAGAAAACAGAAACATTGGCAGAAACGACCCCTGCCCGTGCGGTTCGGGTAAAAAATACAAGAAATGTCATGGTAAGTGACATTTCGCAGTCCCGTAGTGAAGCGAAGCTTCTACTACTGGGATAAAAAGTGTGGACTGATTAATGCGCCACATCATAGGAAAAGCTAAGCGGAGTCCCGCCTCTTGCGTGCAAGGGCGGGGCGGTTCGGGGAAAAAATTTAAGAGATGTCATGGGCAGTAAAAAATACACACTAAGATTTCGGGCGGTTAATCGAGATATTTTTGAGGCGATTAAATCGGGCAAGAAAAAGGTAGAAACCAGAGCGGCGACGTCGAGGTATGGCAACATGCAGATCGGAGATC
>CAYHQI010000012.1:4638-12351 GCA_964358785.1 uncultured Candidatus Saccharibacteria bacterium | reverse complement strand
TTGTTGCGGGGGCACGATTCGAACGTGCGATCTGCGGGTTCTTTTGGTTTACTACAGTTACCTGTAGGATCGGACTATACCACCCCCCTGCCACTTTTATAAAAGTGGCAGGGGGCTCCCATTATAGTCTCTGAACGTCCCCAAATAGGGTTTCGCTGCTGATAGCCCGGCTTTTTGCATAATACCCGGATTTCCAGCATATTAGAGAGTTTTTCCATATCACATTACTGTGATAGGTCACAATTAAGATTATGAGCCCGCCGAGATAGACCACTTCTCCACCCCGCGATAATATTTTTCAATATTTAAACGCAAAGGCATGATAGCAAATAAAAGCAAAAAAGTTAAGCCTCACTTCTAAGTGGGGCCTAACTTTTTTTAGTTTACGGAGCCAAAGAACTTTTGTGTTTGTCCAAGTTCGAGACAACATTGAGCATTGAGACGAGGCGTACTAGAGGTACGGCGAGTCTCAAGCGTGAAAGTTCATTGTTAATTACAAACTCCGGTTGTGTTGAAGCAGTTAGGACAGGTATAACAAGAGCCTGCCTTGAACATCATCGTGCCACACTCGCAAACCGGGGCATCAGTATGAGCGTCTTTTTTGCCACTTTCCCAGGATACAGTTGAGGCATTTGCCGTCGGGGTTTCTATTGATGCGGTTTCTATCGCTGAAGGTGGGTATTCGGAATAGTTGATAGATTGCGATAGTTCTGTGTGCGGCGTGCCAAAAATTTCCTCCTTATCATTTTCGGAGAGGAATCTATGGCCAAGGTATTTGAAAATATAATCAACGAATGACTTGGCAAATGGAATTTCTGAATTACTGGTTATACCCGATGGCTCAAAACGCAGGTCTTTGAACTTTTTTACGAGAGTCTTTAGGGGAACTCCGGACTGTAGGCACATAGAGGTCAGTGTGGCTATGACATCAAACAATCCAGATATCGTACTTCCCTCTTTGGCGATGGTTATGAAGGTTTCGCCGGGCTTTTTGTTGTCGGGGTAAAGGCCGACCGTCAAATAGCCCTCATGATTGCCGAGCGAGAACTTATGGGTGATCGACGGTCTCTCGTCAGGTAATTTAATTCGCGTATAGCCGTTGACTTTTTCCACCAAATTAGTGCCAACGGTTGTGGTGCCAGATTTTTCCTGGTCTTTATCTGCGGAAGTGTTTAGCGGTTGGACGCTCTTGCTCCCATCTCTATAAACAGCGACTGCCTTAAGGCCATGCTTCCATGATTGGATGAACGCATCACGGATATTTTCTCTGGTCGCATCTTCGGGTAGATTAACCGTTTTAGAAATAGCTCCGGAGATAAATGGTTGTACCGCTCCCATCATCTTGATATGGCCCATATAACTTATGCTTCTGGTGCCGTTGGCTGCCTTGAATGAGCAGTCAAATATAGGCAGATGTTCGGTCCTGATATAAGGCGCGCCCTCGATAGTTTCTTTTTCTAATAGGTAGGCGGAAATATCAAAAATTTGCTGATCATCATAACCCAGTTTTCTTAGCGCCGGAGGAACTTGGCTATTAACTAATTTGAGCGTGCCGCCGCCAACTAACTTCTTATATTTAATTAATGCCAGCTCTGGTTCCACACCCGTTGTGTCGCAATCCATCAAAAAAGCTATTGTACCGGTCGGCGCCAAAACTGTTGCCTGTGAATTGCGATAGCCGTATTTTTGGCCGAGTTCAACCGCTTCACGCCAGACATTGATGGCTTCCCGAACGAGCATCTCCTGCTCCGAATCAAAAAGATTTGCTAAATTTTCAGCTGCCAAGCCATGTTTTTTCATAACGTGGAGCATAGGTTCACTGTTGATTTCATAGCCGGAGAAGGGTCCTTTAACGGCGGCTAGTTTAGCCGACATCAAATAGGCATTGCCGCACATAAGCGATGTTATGGCTCCAGCTATTGCTCTGCCACGGTCTGAATCATAAGCCAGCCCCATATTCATGAGAAGGCTACCAAGGTTGGCATAGCCCAAGCCAAGCTCTCGGAAGGCAAGGGCATTGCGAGTTATCTTTTCGGTTGGATAAGAAGAATTACCGACAATGATTTCCTGCGCCGTGATCAGCGTATCGACGGCTTTTTTGAAGAGATCGACGTTGAATGAACCGTCCGCTTGGAGAAACCTAAGTAGATTCAGTGAGGCCAAATTGCAGGCGCTGTTGTCGAGATGCATATATTCAGAACATGGATTCGAAGCATTGATCCTGCCGCTATTTGGGCAGGTGTGCCAGTTGTTAATGGTGGTGTCAAACTGCATTCCCGGATCGGCGGAGTGCCAGGCCGCATCAGCTATCCAATCCATCGCTTCCCTGGCTTTGACCGTTTCCAATGTTTCGCCGGTTGTTACTGCTTTTAATTCCCAGCTCTCGTCGGCCTCAATTCGTTGCATAAATTCATCAGTGGCTCTTACGGAATTATTAGCGTTTTGATATGGCAATAGAGTGTAGGGATTAAAAAGATCGGCTTCAATCGTTGCCTTCATACCGCTGTTTTCCAATACCTTGGTCATGTCCTCGATGATTTTTTTGCAATAAATAAAATCTTTAATGTCGGGATGGTTGGCATTAAGAACAACCATCTTGGCGGCTCGTCTTGTTGTGCCGCCGGAGCGAATACTGTTGGCGACGCCGTCAGCTCCTTTCATGAAAGAGATTGGGCCCGATGATCTGCCTCCGCGAGAAAGTGGCTCTTTGGAAGATCTTAATGTAGAGAGGTTAATTCCTGATCCTGAGCCGAATTTAAATATCCAGCCCTCGTCTCTATACCACTCAAGTATCGATTCCATGGTGTCATCTACGGCCAAAATAAAACAAGCCGAGCATTGCGGACGCTCATATACTCCGACGTTAAACCAAACAGGACTGTTAAAGGCGGCGTATTGATTAATAAGTAAGAACCGAAGGTCTTGTTTAAAGTTTTCGTAATCATTCTGTGTTTTGAAATAACTGTCTCTCAATCCCCAGTTTGCGATGGTTATCCCAACTCGATCCACCATTTGGCGGGCGCTAGACTCTCTTTCCGGAGTGCCCAGTTGACCTCTGAAATATTTGGAAGCAACAATGTCAGTCGCGGTTTGGCTCCAAAAATCAGGTACCTCGACATTTTTTTGCTCGAAGACAACTTCGCCGCTGCCTTTGGTTATTCTGGCCGTCCGCATTTCCCAATTTATGGCATCGTAAGGGTTGCCTTGGCCAAAAAGACGATCCCAAACCAGGCCTTCGTGATGGAGTTTGCCCGCTTCGCTCGCCTCGGCTTGACTGGGTCGAGACGGGAATTGAGGCGAGCCGTTGCCAACCTTTGGCTCGTTTGACTCGAGGATATTGGACAACTCTTTATCTTGTATTGGAAATAGATTCTGCATGCCAATTTTCTCAACGAAACTAGCGTATACTCGCGACGTTGAGTTGTTAGAAAACTTGAGCACCCCGCCCCTATCAGTGTACGACTAGTGATAATGAATGAAGCAGGAGCCACGAGGCGACTTCGTCTTCAAGTTGGTTATTAACCCAAAACTCATATTCCGATAGGGGCGGGGTAAATACTTGTGGCCATGCTCGGCTCGCCAAACTCGCCTGCGCGTGGGCAAGTATTTAAATAATAAACTCGGCTAAAAAACCGAGATCCTATACCCCCCATCTTAAACCTTCCCTGCTGGTACGCAATTGTGGATAAGTCGCATCGCAAAATACTCCAAACAAACAAAAACCGAGCAAGTACCCGGCTAACTTACCGAAATTCCGTAATGAATTAGGACACAAAAGTTACTTCATTTTGCGGCGAATGAAGGCGGGTATATCAAATTCCGAATCATCGAGCGTACCATCTAGGACTTCTTTAACCGGTTCGACTGATGGGAATGACGTCATTGGCCTCATTCCACCGTTACCCGTTGCCTCTTCGAAAAGACTAGGTCCAGCTTGTTGCGGTCTGGCGGTTTTGGGCATACCATTGTCGAAGCCCGTGGCAATAACGGTAATCTTGATTTCGCCTTTTTTTAGCTTGTCGTCTTGGACGGCACCAAATATTACTTTAGCATCGGGATCGATTTTATCAGTGATGATTTTGGCAGCTTCATTGATTTCGGCCATTGCCAAATCTGCACCGCCAGAAACATTGAACAATACTCCCCTGGCGCCGTTAATTGAGACCTCCAGTAAGGGCGAACTGATGGCAATTTTAGCCGCGTCAACAGCCCTATCTTCACCGCTGGCGTAACCTATGCCCATCAAGGCCGAACCGGAATTAGTCATGACTGCCCTCACATCAGCAAAGTCTACATTGATTAAGCCGGGTATTGTAATTAAGTCAGATATTCCCTGAACGCCTTGGTGTAAAACATCATCTACCTTGGCGAAAGCTTCCAGAAGCGGGGTCTTGCGATCAATTATTGAAAGCAATCTGTCGTTGGGAATTGTAATAAGAGCATCAACGTTATCTCGCAGGACGTGCCAGGCCTCTTCGGCTATACGTGATCGTGCCGCACCTTCAAAAGAAAATGGTTTAGTAACCACACCGACAGTGAGTGCGCCGATATCGCGAGCAATTTCGGCAATTACTGGTGAAGCGCCGGAGCCGGTTCCACCACCAAGACCCGAGCAAATAAACACCATATCTGAACCCTTAAGAGCGTCTTGTATTTCGTCTTTGCTTTCACTGGCTGCCTGTCGGCCAACTTCCGGATTCATGCCTGCCCCAAGACCGCGCGTGAGATTTTTGCCAATGAGAATCTTGGCTGGTGTATTGGCCAAATTGAGGTCTTGCGCATCTAAGTTAACTGCAACAAACGACACTCCATGGATTTTGGAGTTCATCATTCTTTGAATTGCTTTGTTGCCGCCGCCGCCGATGCCTACAACCATGATGCGGGCGAACGTTTCAAATGGTGGTTTTAGTTGTGCCACAAAATTAGTTTCTAGCTTTTAGTTTCTAGTTTTTAGATAAAACACCTAGAAACTAGCACCTAGAACCCAGTAACTAGTTAGCATCGGTTTAGCACGAAACAATAGCAGGTGCAATATGCACACCTGTTATTAGCCTGTGGATAACTCGCTCCACAACCTCTGATTTTACGGCAGAAAGTTCTTAAACCACTTGGAGAGTTTTTGGAGGTCGCCAAAGGAGGAGAATCGGGCGGTTATGGATAATTTGTTGTCAGAGAACTCTTTTTCAAAACCCCACATAACCATACCTACGGCTACGGCAAAAGCCGGGTCGGAGATACGGTCCGACAGGCCCTCTATAAAATAATCACTACCCGTACGAACTGCGAGCTTCAGGCGGTCCTTGGTGAAATTAAGCAGGCCGTTAAGATTAGATCCTCCACCGGCCAGCACTACTCCAGCCGGAAGAAGGTAGTTGCGTGGCAACTTTTTCATTTCGTCTGAAATAAAATCAAAAAGCTCGGCGACTCGGGAATCTATTATCTTGGTTATTTGTGCGCGAGGCACAACGAAGTCCTCTTCTCCCAAGAGATCGGAAAGGTCTACCGTATCTTTTTTAGCTGATTGATATGAACCTAGGATGCCGTGTTGGCATTTAATCTCTTCTGCTTTATCCATAGATGTTCGAAAAGCTACTGCGAGATCGTTGGTAATGTGCCGGGAGCCGATTGGCAATATTGCCGTATGCACTAAGTCACCCTCGTGGAAGAGTGCCATTGAAGATACTCCGCCGCCGAAATCTATGCTTAAGACGCCGTGCTCGCGCTGGTGTTTATCAAGCACAGATTTTGCCGTTGCCAGTGGTGCAAAAATAAATTCCACAACCTCGATGTCATTTGCATTGACGCACTTCGCCAGATTGCGGACGTGCGGAGAAAAAGCGTCGATTAACATGACCTCTGCCTCGAGCCTTACGCCGCGCATACCCAATGGATTTTTGACTCGTTCTTGACCATCAATGATAAAATTCTTGGGAATCGTGTGAATTATTTCTCTATTGGGAGGCAGATTGATAGTTGAGGCTGCGTCTATCACCCTATTAATATCATTTTGGGTTATCTCATTATCTGCCCGCGAGACCACGATTACGCCTTTGGAAAGCTGATTGCGGACATGCAGGCCGTTTAGCGAAACGTAGGCCCGGTCAACTTTTGTCCCAGATGTGGATTCGGCCTGACTGACCGAATCGCTTATGTTACGGATTGTTTCCTCCATGTCAAAAACCGTTCCCTTTCTTAGACCGTTTGACGGAGAAATGCCAACGCCGACAACTTGAGGACGCGAGGTATCGCGGTTTAACTCCGCGATCACGGTTTTGACGGCGTGGTTGCCTATATCTATGCCGGTTATAATTTGCTGGCGCAAATTTAGTTAAAAGTTCATAAAGTTCATAAAGCTCATAAAGTGTTTGAACTTGATGAACTTTCAACTTGATAAACTTAATGAACTATAAAAATCAGTTCGAAAGTTTATTCATGATCTTATCTTGCAAGGTGAACATTCTGTCTTTTTCTTCGGTGGATTTTTCGTGATCATAGCCCAACAAATGCAGGAATCCGTGGACAGCCAAAAACGACAACTTGTAATCCAAACTTACGCCCTCGCGTACGGCGTATTTCTTGGCTACGGGCAGACAGATAAAGATATCACCCAATGACAGTATACCACTTTCAGTTGATTTCAAGCTAATTTTGTCTTGCAAAGGGAATGACAAAACATCCGTAATCTTGTTTTTGCCTCGGTATTTTTTATTCAAGGCCTTGATTCGACCTTCGCCCACCAGGTTAATTGATAGTTCATTTTTTTTTGAATCTAAGCCGACTTCTTTTGCCGATGCTTTGAGCATTTTTTCAAAAAATGTATTTCCATATTTTTGATCCGTAGTTAAATTGTTCAGAGTCAAATCAATCATCCTGTTAATTTATCACAACAAAACCGTCTCGCCTAGGCGAGACGGTTTTGTTGTGATTTGAATTTACGATATTAGCCAAGCAATTCCTTGGCAATTTTACTAACCAGTCCGCCGTCGGCGCGGCCTTTGAGTTTTGCCATGACGGCGCCGATTACCTTGCCCATATCTTTGACGCTGGAGGCGTTGAGCTCGGTGATTGTCTTTTGAATTTCAGTGCGAATGTCTTCTTCCGACATTTGCTCTGGCAGATACGCAATAAGTATATCCATTTCAGACTTTTCTTTTTGTGCCAATTCTTCACGCCCGCCTGTTTTGAATTGTTCAATTGCTTCTTTGCGCTTCTTAACCTCGCTGGCTATTGTTTCAAGTATTTCTTCATCCGTTAGCTGGCTTTGTTTTTCTAACTCGCTCGCATCACTCACAGACTTGCTTAGCTGCTGCCTTTTGACTAATTCCTTATTCTTAACCGCCGTCATTAACATACCCAAAACTAACCGCTTTAGCTGGTCACCAGATTTGAGTGATTGAGTTAGATCCTTTTGTAGTTGTTGTTTTAGCATTTCAAAAACTACAAATCCAATTTTTGTTTCAATTTTTTCTTTTCTTCTTCAAACGAATCATCATCATATCTGCCCATGCGTTCTAAGCGTTTGCGCAACGCTTTCAGTTCCGTGCTCATAATCGCGCGATTTTTTTCAACGCGTTCCGTCGGCTTTTTAATAAAATGTTTGGCCGCCTTAGCACGCTTAACAAGACGGGTTTGCTGTGCAAGCCGACTGAAGCGTCTCATTAGAGAGCCAACGCTCTCGTTTGGTTTTCTTTTGACTTCCATAATGTCCTCCTT
>CAYHQI010000012.1:0-4538 GCA_964358785.1 uncultured Candidatus Saccharibacteria bacterium | reverse complement strand
TGGTGCTTGGGGATGTATGTCGTTGATGGCCAGCCAGTCAGTATCCTCGGCGACAATATCAGCGGGCAACTCCTTGTTTATAATTTTGCAGAAAATATCGGTGGTCATTAGCTTTTAAGATGTTGTTTAACGACATCAAGTATTTTTTCCATCGGAATTGTTTCCTGAACCCCTGAAATTATCTCTCGCAATATCACCGTTCCTTCCAATGCTTCTTTTTGGCCGATGATCAAAGTATATTTAATTCCCAGGCGGTGAGCGATCCTTAGCTGTGACTTAATGCTGTCGCGACCAAATGATGCCCGTGCCGCAATGCCATGTTTGCGGAAATCTTCGAAAAGCACAAGACTTTTTCTTTTGGCCAGCTCCCCCAGTTGAGTAATGAATACCTTGGGTTGTCCATGATGTTCTGATATGGCTATGTTTTCGCTCTTGAGTGTTAATATGAGCCGCTCTACGCCTATTGACCAGCCAGTTGCCGGAGTTTTGGGTCCGCCCAGAATATTGACCAGCTTGTCGTATCTGCCGCCACCGCAGATTGCCCACTTGGGCATCTTATTGTTTTCTTCTCCGACGCTTCGGTCGGAGCCCCGACCCTCCTCTGGCGTCGGGGTTTCTTCCGGCCAGATCTCGAATACAGTTCTTGTATAATAATCTAAACCGCGGACTAAATGCGAGTCGAGTAAATATGGAATTTTTACTTCATCTAGGAACTCAAGCAAGTTTTTGAAGTGGGCTTTGCATTCTTCATCCAGGTAGTCCACGATCTGCGGCGCATCTTTACCGAGATCTTTGCAGTCCTGTTCCGTGCAATCTAATAGACGGAGGATATTGGTCTTCAGCCTTTTTTTGCATTTGTTGCATACTTTTTTACCGCGATTACGATAATAATCCTTGAGAGCTTTGAGGTATTGAGGCCGGCAACTACTGTCACCCAAGGTGTTAATTTTGACAGTAAGATTTTTGAGACCGAGACTTTCAAGGAATTTGTACGCAATAAAAATAATAAGAACATCAGTGGCCGCGTTATCATCGCCGAACGACTCTACGCCCAATTGATAGAACTGTCTGAATCGGCCGGCTTGCGGATTATCATGCCTGAACATCGGTCCAAAATACCAAAGTTGAACAGGATGGGGCATAACTGACATGCCATGTTCTATATAGGCGCGTACGACAGATGCGGTATTCTCCGGCCTCAAAGTTAGGTCGTCTCCGCCTTTGGATTTGAAGTTGTACATTTCTTTTTCTACTATGTCAGTGGCCTCACCTACGGATCTTAGGAAAAGAGATGTCGATTCGACTATCGGTGTATCTATTTTTTCAAAACCGTAATCGGTTAGTATAGCGGAAGCCTTTTTCAATATAAACTGCCAGTACGGTTGGTCCGCTGGTAAGATGTCGTGCATACCCTTTATAGATTGTATGGTCGTTGCTTTACCCATTTATTTGATTATGACCCTCCGCGCTTTCGCCACGAAGCCCGAAGATATAGGGCTTACCGTGGCTCAAGCCACAAGGGTTTGAACCAATCTCTTCGTTAAAAGACTCGGATTATCGCTCACCATACTTCAGTATGGCTCGCAAAATCCTCATCTTTATGCCTCGAGCTTGGTCAAACGCGGGAGGTCCTTTTCTTTGAATTAGCTAATATACTGCTGGTGCTATTTTCCCGAAATCACTTAGCGGCCACGCCTGGAAAAAAACTTTGCCGGTGATTAAGGATATATTGAGCGGTCCCCAGCGTCGTGAATCTGAACTGCGCAGTCGGTTATCGCCTAGAACAAAATATTCGTTGGAGTCTAACTTAACTCGGGTATCGCCTGTCGTATGCTGTCCCGTATCTAAATAATTTTCATTCAAAGTGAAGCCGCCGGGATTTTGTTTGTTGTGAATTATGACCTGGTCGCTTTTAATCTCAACGGTTTCCTCGGGCAGGCCGATTATTCTTTTTATGAAAAACTGGGTTTTGTCTTCGGGGAAACGGAAAACAATCACTTCGCCTCTCGCGGGATTGCGGAAACGATAGCTGATCTCGTCTATTAATATGTAATTGCCGTCATCAAACGTTGTTTCCATAGACGCGCCTTTGACGAAGAAGGGCTGGACTAGGAAGTAACGAATAGGAATGATGATAGCCAACGATATTACTACCACCTTGATCGTTTCCCAGATAAAAGCAAGCGCCTCCTGGCGCGAATGCTGTTTAGGATTTTGACTTGATTGAAACTCCAGTTCTTCAGGCATTACTATCAATTATATCACAAAAAAGGCTCTTTGCAAGCGGCATTTTTTAGGATATATTTGGGTCATGAGGTTAATCATAGGTATCGGTAATCCAGGAGAAGAATACGCAAATACTCGGCATAATGTCGGGTTTGCGATGGTGGAAGCGATCGCGCGTAAGGAGGACGCTAGTTTTTCGTTTGAAAAGAAGTTCAATGCGGAGATTGCAAAAGCACGACTGGATGGCAAACCGGTGATGCTCGTCAAACCATGGACCTTTGTTAATAAATCCGGCGAGGCGGTAAGGAAGGCGAAGCTTTTCTATAAGGCCAAGCTAGTTGATGTCATGGTGGTGCACGACGACCTTGATATCGAATTTGGTAATTTAAAATTGTCATTTGGTAAGGACTCTGGCGGGCATCGCGGCGTGCAATCAATAATTGATGCTCTCAAGACCAACAAATTTTGGCGTTTGCGTATCGGTACGGCCAATAAGCAGTTAGCTAAAATTAGAAAAATTAAAAAGTCAGCCCCGACGCCAAAGGGTCGGGGCTCCGACCGTAGCGTCGGAGTAGGCAACTTCGTTTTATCTAAATTTACTCCAACTGAACAGGCCGAACTAAAAAAGATAATAAAAAAAGCCGTCGAAAGACTGACTGAAACCCTACGTTAAACTAAAATACACACTATCATGCGGCCGCATGATAGTGTGTATTTTAGTTTCTTTTCTAATCTAACGCTTAGTTCGCTTAGTTTTAGTTCCTGTTACCCAATCACAAGGAAGCTAGTCCGTCGGTTTTTAGGAGGGGCAAACCGATGTTTCACTCGATTGTGATGGGACAACAAAAACCAATTATGATCTACTTACAATCTAGCCCTTGGTATAGCAAAGGACTTTTTTATTGTCAAAAGTCTCCGCCTCAACCGACCCCACTTCATTTTTAAACACGATCGTTTTTATATGTGAAGTAAATTTCTAAAATTTGCAAAAACGTAACTTTGCGGTTACTATCCGCTTCATGCTTGATGAACAATTAAAATTTCTCAATGCGATCAATATCGTTGCCAGTGCCAAGTCTGGCGCCCTGCAGGCGATACACGATAGATTCGGCGGTGATTGGGAGCGGGCTTGGCATACGGATTTGGCAAAGTACATTCCGCGCGATAGAGATGTCGATGGCAGGCTGGTGATTGCTGACTACGCCAGGATTCAGAAGCGAATTGATCCTGATAAAGAATGGGCCAGGCTTCATCCGTCGGCTGATGGAGAAAAAATTGAGATGCTGACAATTTTGGACGAAAGCTATCCCGAACTTTTGCGCCACATCCCCGATCCCCCCTTCCTATTATATGTCCGTGGTAATCGTAATGCTTGGTTAGGGCAATGCTTTGGAGTGGTGGGTACGAGGGCTTTATCAGAATATGGTAAGCGGGTTGTGCCGCATATTACACTTGATATAGCTCGGGCTGGCTTTAATATTGTTAGCGGCTTAGCAGCTGGCATTGATACGCTGGCGCACAAAACCGCCATTGAAGCTGGCGTACCCACAATCGCGGTGCTTGGTTGTGGCATTGATGATGCTACGATTTTCCCGCCACAGAATTTGGAACTAGCCCACAAGATAATAGAAAAAGGCGGCACCGTGATTGGTGAATATGCAGTCGGGACGCATGGGACCAAGTTTTCTTTTCCTCAACGCAATCGTATTATTAGTGGGTTGTCGCGAGGGGTGTTAGTAGTAGAGGCTGATGAGATAAGCGGGGCGTTGATTACGGCCAGATGCGCGGCTGATCAGGGACGCGATGTTTTTGCTATCCCCGGAAATATATTTGCCAAAACATCTCAAGGAACTAATAATATAATTAAGAAAGGTGCTAAGATGGTAACATGCGCGGAAGATATACTTGAAGAGTACGAGATTTATTTGAAAAAAGTTGAGCGCAAGATTCAGGCCGATAATGAATTCGAAGAAAAAATACTGGCAGTATTATCCAGCGAGCCAGTTGGCATTGATGATATAATAAGGCAGACCGGATTGGCGGCACATGAAGCTAATGCGACGCTGATGGTGATGGAGTTGAAAAAGAAAATTAAAAATTTAGGCGGGAAGTTTGTATTGTATAGTTAGCTTACTCAAAAATTACAAATCTTGAAATTAACGCTTAACTTTGACAAATGGGCTCGCCATAGAGGCCCGTGCGGACATTACGCTCGTCCAGCGACTCGCTTCACTATTTCAAAAGCGTGGATTCGGTTTGCAGTTGCAAAATTATACTGCAAACCGACCGTGCAATCCACTCTTTTGGAATCC
>CAYHQI010000011.1:0-12437 GCA_964358785.1 uncultured Candidatus Saccharibacteria bacterium | reverse complement strand
TATATAAGTAAGCGAAAATAGCGCTGTACTGGCCGAATCCCGCCGGACCCAAGGAGCGCGTTAAAATTCCGACAACAATCAAACTCAAAACCCCGATTACCCCTCGGGATAAAGTTGCGATACCTAAATTGTAGGAGATTTTTTGTAACATTGCGCTCACCTATGATTTTCATTGGGGCTCCGCCATAGTACCTTCTGCGGACGTTTCGCTCGTCCAGCGACTCGCTTCACTATTTTTCAATTGTGGATTCGGCTCGCAGTGTTTTACTATTATACTGCTCGCCGACCATGCAATCACACAATTTCAGAATCCGCATAAGGCACTACGGCCTACGCCCCGATTAATGAAAATCATGAGCTCACTTTGTCCTTAAGACATGGCCTTTTCTAGTTTACTAATTATAAACTGCCTTGTTTCGATGAAGTTGGTTTTGGTTATCAACTTAACTGGATAGCCGGTTTCTGACGGGATGAGTCTTGGGTATTTATCTGGCAGTTCCCATTGTATTAACAAATCTTGGACTTCAAACAACTCCGGCTTAACTAAATAGGCAATAACAAATTCGTCGTTGACCCATGGTTTAGCAAACTCGATTGGCAAGCCGGCTTTTTCCATACCTTCTTTCATAGCTACCAAACTTCTGTCTTTCAGTTTTACTAGTAATTTTGCCGCTGGATGTTTGATTTGCGCTAAATGCCTTAATTCTTCTTCTATCCAAGGATCGTCCTGATCAAAAGTTAAATCACCAGGTAAAATTGTCAGATTAAAGCCAGCTTTAAGGATTTTTTCAGCCGAGACCGAATCATTGCAGAAGTTATATTCAAATCCTCTTGATATAATTTTGCCATCTACCATAGGCGGCTCGAGCATGCCACCCATGAGAATAAGTCTGCTCACTTTCCTTGGTAATTCTGAATCCTCTTCAAGGGCTTTGGCGATATTGGTTGTGGTGCCGATACCAACAAGCGTTACGTTGCCATTGTTTTTATTAACCAGATCTACTATCAGTTGCCGTGCTGGCCTCGAATCTAGCTCTGCGGGTTTGTAGCCGTCAGGAAATATAATTTCTTTTTCCCAAGCATGCTCACCAGAAGTGCCGAACCCAGCAGAAATAGGAATATGGGACTGATCTAGCAGGCCTAGAAATTTCTTTGCCACAGAAGCTCTAAAAATCGAGTCATGCGTTACGCTGGTTACTCCCAGCAATTCTATCTCTGGTGAAATTACGGCTAAGGTTAGTGCCGCGGCATCTGTCATCTCACTGCCAATATCCGTGTCAAGAATAATTTTAGTCATACTTCAATTTAATCATCAAAGGGTCGCTAAGTCTATTACGCGCATATGCGAGAACACAATTGAGTAGGCGAGCCCCTTGTCATTTTGAGAGTTCTGCCGAAGCCGAGCGGGCATGGTGTTGTGGTGTAATTTACGCAGAACCCCGCCAGAAGGCGGGGTGGGTGGTAAACTACACCACAACGAGCGAGGCGAGACAAAAAGTGTAGCGATGCTTGGCATCCACGCTGGGGATGCTAAGCGGAACGTCTCGAGAAACGATGAGGGGCGAGCCTACGAAAGTGTTTACAAAATTTCTACTTGAGGTTTAATGACTATGCGTCGTCTGGGTTCTTGGCCGATGCTTTCGGTTTGTACCTCTTTGAATAACGCCAACTCGGTATGAACAAGTCGTCGCTCATAGGCGTTCATAGGTAATAACGCCTCCGCTCTTTGCGTCTGAATCACCCGCTTGGCAACGTTGCGGGCGACATCCACGAGATAGTTGGTTCGTGATTTACGGTAATCATTAACATCAACAATAAAATTAACCAGCGGTTTACCCGGTTCAGTGTTAAACTTGCGACTTACGAGTAGGCGAGCTACGTGATCAAATGCAGTCAAGTTCTGGCCGTTCTTGCCAATAAGCATACTTAAATCACTTTCTGATTCAATTGAAGCAACTAAAAAGCTCATCCTTTCTCCCTCTGTTAACCCGCTATGCTCCGGTGCTGTTGCACTTTCGGTCAATTTAACATCACCTTCAAAGCCCACCCTAGCAAGAAGGTCTTGGATGGTTTCTACTATTTTGTTTTTTATATCATCAGTCATTATTACTCTAATCATTAGTCACTAAGCACTACTTGTTTTATATTTCCTATTAATATATACCTGCTCAAATATGGAAAAAACTGTGGCCGCAACCCAATAAAGAGTCAGGCCAGTCGGTAAATTCCAAGCGATAATTATAACCATAACCGGGAAAAAATACAACATTTGCTTACTCATTTGAAGAGCGGGTGAAATGGGTTCATTTTTAGATGTTGGTGCTTGAGCTGCGGTTGACTGTTTTAATTGAAGCCACTGCAAAGCGCCGGCTAAAATAGCCATCAATGGGCTCTTTTTGGTCAAATCCAAGAAGCCTAGCGCAATCTGATTAATTGTTCCGGGATGTCCCACAAAAGAATAAAGGCCGTTTAAACTTTCCGGCTTCAATCCGGATTGTAGGGCGCCGTAAAGTGCTATTAATACAGGCAGTTGAATTAATAAGGGCAGACAACCGCTAAAAGGATTTACTTTATTTTCTTTGTAAAGTTGCATCGTAGCCTGGCCGAGAGCAGGTTTGTCATTTTTATGTTTATCCTGTAACTCCTTAATCTTAGGCTGTAGCTTATTCATCTCGCGCTGTGAGATCAATGCCTTGATCGATAAGGGAAAAAAGGCAAGCCTAATAACTAATGTCAGTACTATTATCGCCACGCCAAAGTCACCACCGGGTATCGTGTTATAAAGAAAAATTAAAAAATTAAATAGAGGACGAAATAGAAGTTGTGTATATAATTCTGACATAATTATTTCACTTTATCTGATCAATCCCGTTAGAAGTAGCCTCGCCAAGGTCCTCCGGACTCGCGCTTTTATCGCGAGAGAGACTTCTAACGGGATCAATCCCGCCATTAGAAAACGGATTGCATCTAAACACCCTTCCTGAAGCCTTGAATAATCCTCTGCTCACACCTAGTCTTTCTATCGCTTCGTAGGCATACTGCGAACAAGATGGATAGAACCTGCAACGCATTGAGGTTCCGAAAAAAATAGGTCCGTGATCAGGCGAGAGCGTTGCTTGATAAAACTTTATTAGCTTTAAAATTACTTTGGTCATTATTATTGATCCCGTTAGAGGTAGTAATAGCAACACATAAGTCAGACTTACAGTACCCATTTAACTTTAGTTAAGATAGATTTTGATTCACGAACCCGCTAGGGCTACCTCTAACGGGATTGACTGAATATTTTATTTAATGTCTGTTCTATTTCTCTATTGATTTCTTTTGACTGCTTCTCTACGATACTTGCAGTAGCAATGACTGCTACATCAAACGATTTTTTTAAAAATTGTCCAGAGCGAATCGTTTCGGTAAAAATTCTTTTGATTCGGTTGCGTGCAGTTGCTTTTTTTAGCACTTTACTCGGAATAATCGTCGCCACTCGCAGGTAGTTTACCTCATTTTTTAAAAACCGAATAAAGAAAAAACTGCTTTGTACAGTTTTGCCTCTTTTAAAAACGCGCTCGATGTCTTTTTTGGATAATCGATATTTCTTTGCAAGAGCCAAGTTAGTTTATCAAGTTCTTCAAGTTGCAAGTTTATCAAGTTTTAAAACTTTATGAACTTTACAAACTTGATGAACTTTTAACTCAAACGGTTAGCTTCTGTCTTCCTTTCCTGCGGCGTCGCACTATAACATTACGGCCATTTTTGGTCAGCGAACGAATCAAAAAACCATGAGTTCTTTTCCTTTTTTTCTTTTTTGGACGATATGTCGCCGCCAGTGCTTTTGTCATATATAGCGAGATGATTTCAAAACCCCTTTCTACTGCAATTTAATATTTTTGACTGCGACTTCGTCAGATTTCACAAAAAGATCCTCAACGTAGCTACAGCTACACCTCCGGTCTTTTTGCTCATCTTCCTTGTCTCGCTCAAAAATATTAAATATCGTCACGAAATAGGCTTTGAAACCATCTCGTTTAAGGATAGCAATTTTATCTAGTTTGGTCAATCTTAGTATCTACCGAATTTATAGCTCGTGGCGCTATCCACTTCTTATTAACACATTGTCAACGAAATTAATGTTTTAGAATATTCTATCTCTACTATACTTAAGCTATGACCAACGAAGAACTCTGGAAAGTAGTTTTAACGGAAATGGAATTGTCTCTTTCGCGTGCCAATTTTACTACATGGTTTAAAGGAACTGCGCTTTTATCTACTGCCAATGGCTCCATTTTTGTCAGTGTTCCGAACGGATTTGTGAAGGAGTGGCTAGAAAATAAGTTCCACAAGCAAATACTTCAAATAATCAGAAATACTTATCCTGAAATTAGGGACGTTAAATATGCGGTTGGCGGTTTGCGTGTTGGGATACCCTTACAAAAAAAGGATTTTGCTCAATTTATTCCAGAAAAAACAAATGAAGATAGATTGGATAGCGATATCGATAGGCTCACCAATTTAAATAAACGTTATTCTTTTGATTCATTTGTCGTCGGGAGTAATAATGAGCTGGCCAATGCCGCCAGTCTCGCTATTACCAAAAATTTAGGCAAAATCTATAATCCTCTTTTCATATATGGCGGCGTCGGTTTAGGCAAAACCCATCTTTTGCAGGCAACCGGCAATGCGGTATTAGCCAGTACTCCTGATAAAAAAGTACTATACATATCTTCCGAACGCCTCACCGCCGAAATTATCGAGTCTATTAAAAATAAGACCATAGAAGAACTGAAGCAACGATATTCTAAATTAGATCTGCTGATCATTGACGATATTCAGTTTATCGCCGGCAAAGAAAAAACGCAGGATATATTTTTTGGAACCTTTAACGAGCTCTACGGTAAAAATAAACAAATCATTCTCTCTTCTGATCGCCCGCCTAGCGCTATTCCGGCCCTAGAGGAACGCTTACGCTCAAGATTTGAGGGCGGTATGATTGCCGATATTGGGGTACCCGATTACGAAACGAGAATGGCTATCCTAACTACTAAGTGTAAAGAAAAAGATTTTGAGGTAGACCAGAATTCTCTTTCTTATATAGCTACTAATATCCAAAAGAATATAAGAGAACTCGAGGGAGCTCTTAATCGAATTATCGCTTTCAGCCAGATATACAATAAAACTCCTGACTTTAAGGAAGTGAAGAAGTTATTGGCTGCTTATCTTAATACCCCTTATCGTAAGACTACTCATCAGTTAATTCTTAAGTCTGTCGCTGACTTTTATAATATTCCGATTACCGATATTATAAAACGAAGCCGCAAAAAAGAGATAGTCCGCCCCAGACAAATTGCCATGTATCTACTAAGAGAAGAAACCAAGTCTTCTTTTCCAGAAATCGGCAATAAATTAGGTGGCAGGGATCATTCCACAGTCATACATGCCTACGAAAAAATTAAAAAAGAAGAAAATGGCAACGAAATAACCAAGCAAGAAATTACACTAATTAAAGAACGCCTATATCAAACCTTCGAGTAAATCTCTTGATAAACCTGTGCGTATTTCTGTTAATTACGTCTTATTATCTGTTTAATAACTATGTATTAAGTCTTCTTAAAAAATTATTTGCCCAAATGATCCACTAATTACAAATTATTATCCTAAGGTTATAAATATCTTATACACAAGATATTTATAAGATTTTTCTTTGTAAATACTAGCTAATTCACTGGTCTTGGTAATTATCCACCAGTATAATAATAGTAGTAATTCTTATTTAATAAATGATTATAATAACTAATCAGAAGAAACTTTTATTCGCAGTCAGAGCTCTAGAAAAGATTATTTCTAGAAATGTTTCTTTGCCGATTCTAAATTCAATTCTTATTAAAACTGAAAATGGGCGTGTTAAGTTGGCAGCGACTAATTTGGAGGTAGGTATAAATTACTGGATTGGAGCTAGAATAGAGGAAAACGGAGAAATAGCGATACCTGCTAGGATATTTTCTGATTTTTTAAGTAATATAACAGATGAAAATGTAACTCTTAAGGTTCAAAAAAATGTGGTTTCAATTAATTCTGACCACTACAAAACACAAATATTAGGTATGGAGACAAAAGACTTTCCAATTATTCCTAAGATTCTAAAAAATTCACCTTTTAAAATAAATAGTCTGACGCTTAAGAACGCTCTGATGAATGTTTTTGACTCAATTGCTATTTCTGAAACCAGACCTGAATTAAGCGGTATTTATATTAATATTGTGAATAATCGTGCCGAATTTGCCGCAACGGATAGTTTTCGCCTTTCTGAAAAAATAATTGAACTCAAAGACGGAGTCAGTGGGTCTTTCATTTTACCGCGCAATACGGCGGTGGAAATAATGAGATTAATGGAAAGTTTAGATGAAGATGTTAATTTTGTCGTATCCGAAAACCAAATTTTAATTTTTGGAGAAGATTTTGAAATAATCTCGCGACTAATTGACGGTCATTATCCGGAGTATAAACGTGTAATTCCCGACAAGTTTATTTCTCTTGTCAGGATAAATAAAAGCGATTTCGAAAAAAATGTGCGCATGGCCAGTATATTTTCTTCTACAATTTCTGATATAAAACTTAAGGCAGGCAAGGATCTAATGGAAATAACGGCTAAGAATAGCGAGAGGGGAGAAATAGTGGCGAATGTTGCCTGCGAAATCAAAAATAAACCTTTTGAAATTTCGGTTAATTATCACTATTTACTCGATGGTCTAAAAATCCTGCCGACAGAAAATGTTGTTCTGGAATTTACCGGAGATGGCAGTCCATTGGTGCTAAAAGGCGAAAACCTAAAAGACCAGACTTATGTGATTATGCCTCTCCGTAATTAAGGGGGGAGTAGTTATGGAATTGGGCTAGGAGATACTGTTGATTGAGGGATGACGCTATTAAGCCAGCGTTGGACGGAGGCCTCCCAATTGGGGAATTGTGAGTCGTCAGATGGGTTAGATGGGTACGATCCGGTGGGGTCGTTTTTGTTTACATAATACAGAATGGTATGTATGCCGCTAGGATCGTTGTAATTACCGTTGAGCATAATTTTGTCGGTAGTAATCGGATTTGGTTTTATAAATTGCTCCGGCGGAGTGTCGGCAAGGGCGCGAGCCATAAATTCGTGCCACATTGGAGCTGCAGCCGAGAGCCCAGCGCCCTCTTTGGTCATAGAAGTGTTGTCGTTATTACCGGTCCATACGCCGGCTACAAGCGAAGGTGCGTACCCTATGAGCCAACCATCGCGATTTTCCTGTGTCGTGCCTGTTTTGGCAGCTGTGGGCCTATCAGGGAAGTAAAGAGGACTATTATAGCCGAATACTGGGCTGCGGGCATTATTATCGGAAAGAATGTCACTTACTAATCGAGCTATTTGGGGTTCTAGTACCCGTTCTTCTTCTTTTTTGTATTCCTCAAGCACGGTGCCGTCGGTTGCGATAACCTTTTGAATAAAACTTGGCGCTACGCGGATGCCGTCATTGGCGAAGACACCATAAGAGCTAACCATATCAACCAATCTAACTTCACCACCACCCAAAACCAGAGACAAGCCGTATCTAGAACGGTCATTTAGCGTAGTGATGCCCATCTGGTGAGCAAGATCAATTGTATCGTCAACATTTGCCAAATAGAGAACTTGGACCGAGGGAATATTCAAAGATTGGCCTAGAGCTTGACGCATTGTTACCGGGCCACGGAAGCGACCATCGTAATTTTGCGGGTTATAGCAGTCAGAACCATTTTTATCCTTAGTCTGTAACGCTGAAGAATCGCATTCAGGTTTGAATTCCGTAGGCAAGTCAAAAAGAATTGTTGAGTCAGTGAAACCTTTCTGAAAAGCGGTTGCGTAAGCAAACGGTTTAAATGATGAGCCTGGCTGGCGAGCTGCTGTTGCTACATTGAAGTTACCCTCAAATTTGCAATTATTGCCCGGCCTGCAACCCTCCGGCTCCGGCTTGGCAAAGTAGTCTTTGGAGCCGACAATAGCCAAGATTTGGCCGGTCCTAGGATCAGAAGCGACAAAAGCGGCATTATTGGCCTTGTATCTCTCGGTATTTATTTTGGCGTATTTTTCAACCACCTCTTCAGCGATTTTTTGTAACTTAGTATCAAGAGTGGTAGTCACTTTCAGACCGCCGTTTTGGACCATATCCTCGCCGTATTTATTTATCAGATACTCGCGAACCATTATTACAAAGTGGGGCGCTGCTATGATTTCTTGGAAAGGTTTGATTCTTGGAGAATCCTTAACGGCCACCTCGTACTCGTTTGTAGTTAAGGTGCCAAGATTCTTTATTTTTTCCAGCAAATTATTGCGTCTGGAGATTAATTCTGAAAAGTGATTACCATAAGGAGAGTAGTAACTGGGGGCCTTAGGTAGGGAGGCTAACAGAGCCGCTTCCGACCAGTTTAAATCTTTGGCCGATTTGTCAAAAAATGTCTGGCTAGCCGCCTCTATTCCGTAAGCATTGGAGCCGTAAGGTATTTGGTTAAGATACATCCAGAAAATTTCATCTTTGTTGAATTTGCGCTCAACTTGGATTGAAAGGACCAGCTCTTTTATTTTACGGCCAATGGTTTTCTCATCACTAAGCAGTGTTTTTTTAATTAATTGTTGGGTGATTGTTGACCCGCCTTGAGAGGCGCTTAAACTTGTAAGATCCTTGTAGAAAGCGCGAACTATGCCCTTGAAGTCAATGCCCTTGTGGGAATAAAACTCGGCATCTTCCTGCGCTAGAGTCGCCTTCTTTACTGTTTCTGGTATCTGATCCCAAGGGATGACGGTGCGTTTTTCTTCGCCGTGGATGTCATAAAGGATGGCATTGCCGGTGTGATCATATATCTTGGTCGATTCGCTAACGCGACGGGCGGCGATGGCCGAGGGGTCGGGGATTTGGCCGGCATAATATAGAAAAATAACGACAAAAAAAACTAAGCCGAGAACGGCTAAGGTCAGGATTGTTATAAAAAAGTTTTTGATGGCGCTGGGTTTGTGTTTGCGAGGCATTAAGGGGTATTTTGGCATAAAAGTCGGTTTCTCGCAAGTTATCTGATTTTCTTTCAGCATCTGTCCCCGTGCAAATAATATATCGATTTTCTAGCCTTTTTAGATGAAAACAATGGTGTTTTCATCACCAAAATCCTTCGAAAATTAATATTTATTTGCGCGGCGCCATCTGAATGACGAAAATCAGACAACTTGCTCGTTTTGACGACTAAAAAAACAAAACCCCGTAAAATCGCTAAGCGATAACGGGGCAAGCCGCCGTTGCTGGCGGGAGAAACTAAATTAAAATAAGCCATTTTTTAAGTTAAGTGTCTGTAGGAAACATTCGTATGATGGCGGAGGGAGCCTCATGCCATCCATGAATTTAATTGCAAATTGGAAATACTTAAGAGCTAAAGATATAGCATCGAACACTTCATTGGTATGAGCTAAATCGAAAGCATGCTTATCGTCAGGAAGGTGACGAAGCTTGGTATGATCGTAAAGGTATACTGGCTTAATACTAAGGAGGCTATAACTATTACAAAATTGACGATCCGTATTAATCCTATAGTCAACCCACATGAGTAGCGCACCATTAAGACCGTCCGAGGGAACTACTAGTTTAATCTGACCAGCTAAGCCTGTTGGTATCTGAAGCGATGGCACAGGTATGTTTAGTGTGGGCATAACTTCTCCTTAAGAAGAACTAAAAACAGTTTAGATTATCGGAGTGGCATTGTCAAGACCTGACGGAAGGGTGGTTTTGGGGTATGATTTCGGGTATGGATATAATTGATAAAATTCTTGGGCGAGGCGTAGAAGAAATTATTGAGCGAGAGCATTTAGAAATGCGACTAAGGAGCGGAGATAAACTTCGCATTAAACTTGGGATCGATCCGACGGCGCCGGATTTGCATTTGGGGCACACGGTGGTCCTAAGAAAGCTAAGACAGTTCCAAGAAGCTGGCCACAAGGCGATTTTTATCATTGGCGACCACACAGCTAAAATTGGAGATCCATCCGGGCGAAATGAATTACGTCCACAACTTACCGAAGAACAGATTAAAAAGAACATGAGAAACTATTTGAAAGAAGCTGCTAAAGTTATTGATATTAAAAAGGCCGAGGTTAAGTATAATTCTGGATGGTATGACAAAAAAGACATTGCTTTTTTACTTGAGTTGGCGAGTAAATTTACTGTGGCAAGAGTGCTTGAGCGTGATGATTTTCAGAAGCGGATTAAAGAGGATAGGGATATCGGGGTGCCAGAAATTTTATACCCACTTTTGCAAGGCTACGATTCAGTAGAGGTGAAGGCCGATGTTGAGCTAGGTGGCACTGACCAAAAATTTAATTTGTTAATGGGAAGAAAAGTGCAAAAGCGATACGGCTTCGCAGAGCAAGACGTTATGATGACACCTCTGGTAGAGGGCTTGGACGGCGTAAGAAAAATGAGTAAAAGCTTAGGCAACTACATCGGTCTATCAGAAAAACCTGAAGATATGTTTGGCAAGATTATGTCTATACCAGATGACTTGATGGTAAAATATTTTCTTTTATTGACCGATGTTTCAGAGGAAGAGATTCAGCGACTAAGGCAAGATCTACTTCAGCCAGCACTTGCAAGTAGACCTCCCAAAGAGTGGAAAGAAAAATTATCCTTGGAAATAGTCAGAATGTATCACGGCGAGAAAGAAGCGCAAAAAGCTAAGGAGAATTTTGAGAGAGTTTTTTCGAAAGGTCAGCTACCGGAAGAAATGAAAGAGTTTAAAGTTGATGGCATTATGACGATAGTGAATGTGTTACAAGGATCGGGAATGGTGGCGTCGGCCTCCGAAGTCAAGAGATTAATAGAGCAGAAGGCAATTGAGGTAGACGGTAAGATAGTTAATGATTGGGGCGTTAATGTTGAAATAGGCAGTGTAGTTAAAATAGGTTCACACAGATTTCTGAAAATAAAATGACATAAAATAAAAACCACCCCCGCTATGGCGGGGGTGGTTTTTATTACACACGTCCGCAATACCTCGCAGCTTGCTGCGAGGATGAAGGACGCTATGAGAGTGAGTCGGCGGAGCCGACACATCTTGTAACGGGGCCCACCCTGATACCCCGCTGCTTGCAGCGGGGAGGGGTTCATTTTGCTACAGCGTAACTTCCTCTTCTTTCTCCTCTTCTTCTTCTTCGGCGGCCTTGACGATGCCTTCTGCTTCTTCTAACTCATCCTCCTCGAGTAAGGAGTATCTATAGTCACTTGTTAACATAACGACTCTAGAACTTTTGCGATTAAGCCATGAAGTTTTTGTCTTGGCTAAACGTATAAGTTCTATAATTAATTTATCAATTTAATAGCTTACCGTATTTGCGCAACAAATTGCAAGAGCCAGGGCATCGGCGGCATCGTCTGGCTTGGGAATAGTGTCTAATTCCAGTATGAGTTTTACCATTTTTTGGACCTGCGCTTTTTCGGCGCGGCCGTAGCCGGATACCGCCTGCTTAACTTGAAGTGGAGTGAACTCCGCGATCTCTATGCCGTTTTTGGCGGCGACGTACAATAATACTCCTCTGATTTCGCTAACTTTTATAACGGTTTTGGCGTTTTTGAAGAAGAAGAGACTTTCCAGGGCGATCTTATCAGGTTTTAACTTTTTGATTAATTTGTCAAAGAAATTGTAGACATCAACAACGCGATCAGCATTCCGTATGTTAACGCCAGTTTTAAGATCGCCATAATCAACGGCTCGGTAATTTTTGCCGTTGATATCTACAATTCCGTAACCAATTAAGGAGGTGCCGGGATCAATTCCCAAAATTCGCATAGCGAATTTTAGTTAAAAGTTTTTAAAGTTATAAAGTTTTTAAAGTTTCTCAGTTCCTAACTTTACGAACTTTACGAACTTGATGAACTTTCAACTAGGTTTGTGTATACATTTTCCACGTCGTTATTATTATCTAGCTCTTCAAATGCTTTGTCTAACTTTTGCTGGGTAGCGGAATCTGTGGCTTCCAGTGGTGAGTGTGGTGTCCAATCAGACCCGAACATCCAGTTGAGCGATCCTTCGGGGACCATCTTAAATCCATTTTCGCTTAGAACATGTTTAATCTCATTTAGGGTTCTGTTTTTGTTATCGGTAATCGCTTCGACTATGATGGCGATACCAGATGGACCCATGGCTTGAACTATAAGTTCGTTGAGCGTGGCGGCGTCTTTATCGCCAGCCCGTTTAATAGCCCGCTCGATATTTTCTTTAGGCATATTAAAAGATCGAGCTTCGTCTATAACTGATTGGAGCTTGTAATTGCTAGAAGGATCCGCGCCTTCACGTGCGACAATAGAGATTTTTTTAGAGAGCTTGCTAAAAATCTGACCCTTTTTTTGGTCGCTGACCCCTTTCTTGTGTTTTATCTGGCTCCATTTCGAATGCCC
>CAYHQI010000010.1:9342-13092 GCA_964358785.1 uncultured Candidatus Saccharibacteria bacterium | reverse complement strand
GTTTCTTAACCAGCGCAAAATCTGACCAATACAAAACAGCGGCTACCGCCACAATTAATAACGTGCCGACAATTAATTTTGCTGCCCGGAAACTTCTCATATTTGGGATAAATCAATAATTATATTGCCCGAACATTTGGCCGTTTTTATTTCCAGATTAATATTTTCATTAAAAACTCCATAGGTTACGCTAGCACTAAGATAGTATTTTTTTGCTTGTGGTACTCCGGAGCCAAGATTAACACTAACATCTTCTTTGCCATTGGGAAGCGGTAATCTGGCAAACAGATTCGGACCAATGGCAAAATCAGCATTAGGCTCAATACTCCATAAAATATGCCGGGCCACACTATCAATGTGCCTGTAGGTTATGGCGGCATCTTCGTTCCTAGATAAAGTTTGGCTCAAAAAAACTACTTGACCACCAAGCTCACACTCGGCAGGCGGCAGCTTGTTGTAACCGTTAGCTTTTGGCGTCGCCGAAGGCCCCGAGCTTACTCGTGGTGAGCTCGTAGAACCAGTCGAAGGAGATGGTGATTGTAAGGTTGCTTCTGGCGTATTTGTTGGTTGGGCGGTGTCATCTGTAAGATTCTCGCTATTAAAGCGAACAAAAAATGCTAGCCCCAAAACAACGGCCACAACAAGTATTCCGATAATTTTAGCTTTTACAATCATGCTAATAAAGTTAATTCTATCATAAAAATTCTAAGTGGCAAGCCACCTATTATTGTCCAAGTTTAGTTAATAGTTCTTCGATCAACCCCTTGGCGTAAGGGTCAGAATCTGTCACCTCAAGCCCGGCTTTTAAGTTACTAACCACAGCCGCTATATCTTTACGTGCCAAATAAATAAGCGCGGCATTGTAAAAAACTCTCGGGTCTTGCGGTTTTAATTTTTTGAGTATTTCTACATATTCCGTCGCCTTGACTAGATCCCCTTTTTTGGCATAAACAGCAACTAAACTCTGATAGGCAAAATAGAAGTTGGGATCAACTTCTATGGCTTGCTCATATTTTTTAATCGCGCCAAAGATATCACCTCGGGATTCCAATATACTGCCGAGATTAAAGTGTGGCTGCGGGAAAGAATCATCTCCGGCGGCGGCCGCCTCGTAGTGTTTCTCGGCATTGGCTAGATCTCCTTGGTTGAAGTAGAGATTACCCAAATTATTATTAACCCGGGTGCTGTCGGGCTCGTATTTTAATATATCTTGATAAAAATCTATCGGCTTGCCCCATAAAATGTTGCGCTGAATAGATTGGTAAGCAAAAAAAACAAAGTAGGCCGCCAAGGCAGTTACGATCAAGATTCGCAAGATAAAGGTTCGACCTTTTTGAAGATTCAAGGTCGAACCTTGGAAAAATTTAGCCAGATAAAAAGCGGCAATAAACCAGAATCCGATCATCGGCAGATAGAGCCAATGTTCATACATGACAGCATTAATCGGCGTAATGCCTGAAACTGGCACCAAGCCCACGAAAAACCAACCAACGCCGAAGAACCAGACACGAAAGTTGGTAGTTAGTAGATTGGGTTTTTGTTTTTTATAAAGAAAGACCAGCCAGCCGATCAAGCTGAGTAATCCAATAAAAACTGGCCAGACTGGCCATTGGAAAAGCGAGGTATAAACCGTAACTCCTCTCTCCATGTGAAGCCCCGTTGGAACGAGCAATAGTTTAAAATAACCCAATAAAACATTGGCAAAAGTAAAAAGCCGCACCGCCAAGCTCTCGGAGTATGTATTGGCCACCGCGTAAAAATTAAGAGTGTTTTGAAAATTAAGAACCGTCAGCCGCAGGATGCCGTATGCTATGACCACGGCAAAATAAGGAATTGCTAAAATAAACGATTTTTTAAAAGCCGCCCAAAAAGATGATATCGGCGATAAAAACGCAATATAGAAAACCATAAACAAGAACGGGAAAATAATTGCTGTCTCACGGCTTAACAGCGCGATAATCACAGATAAAACTGAAGCGGCTAGATACCAGTTTCGGTACTTGGAGGTTGAACCTCCAAGTGGAGGTTCAACCTCGCTCGAATTCCCGAATCTCTGGTGATCGCAAGACCAGAGATTAGTTTTGGTAAAAAGCCACAGGGCAAGGAGCATGAAAAATAAAACCAAAAGGTCGCCACGGCCGGAAATATATGTAACGGCCTCGGTCTGGAGAGGATGAATCAGAAATATAAGCGCAGTGATAAAAGCGACTAGTCTTTTCCTAAATACTAAATACAAAATACTAAATACTAGTAAACCGTTGGCGATATGCAATAAATTACTCGTCAGGTGCCAAATTAACGGTTTAACACCGACCGACACATAATTGATAGCAAAGGTAAGAAATAAGAATGGCCGATAGTAATTACTCTTGAGACCGACACCGGCGAGAGTATTATGAGTCAGCCAAAACTTGATATTATCCCACGAAATCGTGTGGACATAGGTATTGTTGATTATCCAGTCATCATCATCCCAAAAAAGCTGGTTGTTCAGATTCCCGATGTAAATAATAAAGACCACAACTGCAATGAAAACAGCCAGAAGAAGAGGTTTCTGAAAATATTTAATAATTTTTGACATCATAGAATTGGCACATCTATTCTAACAGCTTAAAAAAATAGATGGAAATGCCTAAATAGCTCACGGCCGTCCATACCACCATTTTTGTTTAATAGAAAAACGATCCCCTAATTTCTTTTCCTCCACGGCCCGCACCTGATTCCCTAGCGTTTTATAACACTCCGCTGATTTGTAGTGGGCTCCGCCAAGACGTTTGTCTATTTTTAGAATCTCCGACCATTGGTTAAGCGCCAAAGCACAATTCCCACCGGCCTGATAAAGCATGCCGAGCGTAAACCTACCCATCAATAAATCGGGATGACGCCGGACCGCTTCTTCATACTCCCTAACCAGCAGCAGAAGCTTAGTCGGCCCTACTTTGCGTAAAATTCCTTCTATGGAATCATTAACGTAAGGTATATCCATGCCGTATTTTTTTACCACCTTATTGTTTAGGCCGTCTTTTTTAACATAGATCATTACAAAGTTGTCCCAATAAACCAACGACCAGTCGCTTCGTATTGAAAGAGTATAGGGAAGAGTAGCCCACGGTCTCGCTATAACGGCAGAAATATCATACTCCGCGATAATCTCATCAACACGCTCGCCACGTTCAAAAGCTTCGGCATCAGAAAAAACATCCCTTGGCCTTACAAACATTTCAAATCTTCCGTCTATAAATATCGGACGCCCTTTGTTTTGCCACATCATATATCCTCCCAGGGAATAAGGATTATAAACGTTGCCCTTAATCTCACGGCCAATAAATTCCACGGCCTCCTTCGGCCACTCTTGGTGGGGATCCATCCTCAAGTTGTCCGTCTTTGCATAAATAACGACAGCTAAGGCTAGACCGATAATAACGGCGGCCGTGGTAAATTTTCCACCTTTGGCGGAAAAAAACTTAATGTTATCACTCCACCCAATCAAACTTGGGAGCATAAAGGCCCAAGCGTAAGGAAGGTACTTCACAGAGAAAAATGGAGCAAAGAACACAATTGATAAAACCAGATATTCCAAAAGCGACAACCGATCCATCTCTTTTTTCCGAGCAAGAAACCAAATGACCAAAAAACCAAAAAATAAATGTAGAAGAAAACCGATCAGTATAGGATTTTGCGATAAATGTTCGAAAATTGGCCTTGTTTCTATCAGGGAATGATACGTTTCACGATGCCGCAATGGCTGAA
>CAYHQI010000010.1:4788-9332 GCA_964358785.1 uncultured Candidatus Saccharibacteria bacterium | reverse complement strand
GCAATAAGTATTTTTGTGCCAAAAAATAAGAGTTGAAAAGCAAAAGTATACATTTTTATACCAAAAGGATTGACCAAAGAAATGAGTACGCTCCCCACCATCAAAGCAAGAATAGGAAGACGCCGGGATAGAGCGGGACGGACTAGTTCCGACAACACGATACATCCAAAAATAACCAGCATAATAATTACTGCTGAGTGAATATTGCCCCAGACCCAAGCGGCCGCTAATACTCCGGCAAATAAACGAGGACTAGGGTTTTTTAGATATGCTCTTATCAGAATCCAAAAAACAGCCGCTACAATATATACAAAGATCTGTGGACGGGGAACAAAAAACGGCTGCAGAGCGTAGGCAGCCGCAATTGCCATAGCAACTAAAGCCCAAGAATGAATACCTTTTCGTCCAATAGCGAGAACGAAAAAAACCAATCCGGTCAACGCCACCAAAAGAGCCAGTACCGTAAACCCAGCCCAACGCACAGTGCCAAAAAAGATCGCCTGGGAAAGCCACTCCGGATTTACAAACGGCTCCCCAAAAGCGGTAAAAGAAAAAGTATCCGTACGGGGAAATACTCCGTCTTCCACTATAACCTCTCCGATCCGAAGATGGAACCAAAAGTCATTGTCTCCCACATATGGAATGAGGATAAGGAAAATAGCACTTCCTAAAATTAAATATTTAAATACCTGACTGCGCATATTCCTTACTGTATTACAGAATCAGATCTTTTTAAAGACATCTCCCGCCCTGTACTAAGCAAACTAAAAACCGCCTTTCGGCGGTTTTTAGTTTTAGCACAATCCCTTGATCGACCTCGGGATCGGCTATAGGCCAGGTTAGATATTTCTAACCTTGGTAGTACCGATCAATTCAAGCTGTCTCAAGACACCAGTAGTTGAATCGGTGTCAAAAGTATCAGCAGCGGCATCGGTATCAGCCATCCAGCGAATCAACGCAGCCTCGTCGTCACGAAGAACTACCTGGAAGAAACTGCCGTCTCCACCGAAGGTTGACAAGTCAACCATCATGTAGAATGTCCTACTTGAACCACCGTTGATTTCAATATCTTTGCTTGTAAAGTCAAAGGATATAGAAGGATTCGGGTCAGGAGTTCCGGCATTGGTGATAGTGCCATTCACATCCACCGCGGAACCATCCGCGGCATCGTAAACCTTGAAGGTCGGATCAGCAGTACCGGCGTCTGCCTCTGCCGAAGCAACAACTTCAAATGCAATAGATCCGGAACCGGCGGCTGCGTTGTCAAACAACAGCTTGGAATCCACTAGACCCATAGCTTCAATCGTGAAGCGCAAGACTTCGGTATCGCTCGGGGTCAAAACCGTGTTGGCATCGGCAACCTTAGTAATCTTCGGGAATACCCGATAGACAAACTGGTTATCGGCTGGGGCTCGGTTAACAATATCCGAGTCAGCGCCATCCATAACCGTACCAGAGTCGCCAACCGCGCGGAACTCGTCAGCATTGCCTCCGGAGAAGTCAACGGAGAAGTTCACGTTGTTAGTCGCACCCTGCGCCTTGGTCTTCATGTTGGCACCAACCGTCACATCCATAGAGCTGTCAGCCGGTACATATGGCCTACTGTCACCGGTAAAGGCGAACGATACGGAACCGTCGGTGTTAAAGGCGCCATTGGCAGTCATTGTAGCACCGGCCTTGTTCTTGTAGGTCAGTGATACGGCATTAACGTTGGCAACTAATTCAGCCGCGGTATCAGCAGTATTGAAGTTCAATCTCTCCAGATATTGACCCTCATCAGTCGTAGTAAATCTAAACTTGGAGAAGGTAACTCCGGTCTGGCCCCAATAGGTAGCCGCTTTGGTCGGCGTGTCAGAAGCAACAGCTACGGTCAGGTTACCACTATTCTTAACGGTTATGTCAACTGTCGGAGCAGTAGCACCGTTCGGATCGGCATTGCCGGCATTAATTGTATTACTTGAATCATCAAGTCCAGTCACATCAGTAGTAGCATTGATGTCAAATGAATACCTGTCTCCATTTGAACCTGAAGCATCGTTGGTTGAAAGATTAGCTTTAACCAACAGGGTTCTGGTTTCTCCGGCGGCAAGCACCCAATTCAAACTACTGAATTTAATCGTACCGGTATTAATCACGCTCAATTGGTTGCTAGATGGTGAGTTGGAAATCAACGCACCGGAGGCGCCATCATAGAGTGATACCGCGCTCACAGCATTGGCGATAGATACTCCGCTGTCGGTTGTATCGACACCTTCATTGTGGGTATCGCCTGACTCATCCTCCACATATCCGGTCAAGGTAATATCAGTAACCTTTACTCCGGAACCAAGAGCGGCTGCAAATGTAATGCCGACAAATTCAGTTCCAGTGGTTCCCTTGATATATGTCCTATCCGCAGGCGATGAAGACAGACCCAGGGTTAAGCTTGCACCCTTAAGAGTGAAGTTCGGACCGGAAACATCAGCGTTCGGTACGATATCGGCATCGGCTACCGAGGTGTTGGTACCGGCGTATTTCATAATAGTTATATCCGGGGTGTCTTCGCTGTATTTATCCAGTACAACTCTAACAATGTCTTCCGCATCTAAGAATCCACCAAGTGTCGTATCGAAGTCACCGGTAACCTTGAAAGCATAGGTTGTGCCAGCGGCTAGATCAACAACATCAGTGAAGGCCTCCAGAGCACCGGACTGGACGTCTGGACAGCTGTCGGTATCATTGGCATCATTGAATGCCGTACCATCCTTTGGACCCATTACAACCTGATTGGTACCCTCATTCCAGACCTTAACGTCTGTGAGGTCATCCCATTCCGTCTCATCGCTGGCATCTTCAAAGGTAGTATCGGTTGAACCATCAGTGCTCGCACACAAGACGAACTCTGTCTTACGAACTTCAATGTTGCTTGCGGCAGTCATTGAGTATCGTAATAGAGTAACGTCCTTGGCATTGGTAGCAATGTTGGTTGCATTCGGACCATTGTAGGCAATAGTCAAAACACCGCCCTGTAACGTTAAGTCGGTAACATCACTGGCCGCATCTATGTCAGTATCGGCAACTGCCATACCCTGGCCATATTGATCGCCAATAGCTAGCGTGTCAGCGTCGTTTTCAAAGTAGAAGTCAAGGGTTTCATCTTTCTTGCCGGCTAGGTCAGCCCATATCTTAAATATGGCATTGCCTCCCTTGGCAATAACGTGACCGGAGCCAAGATCAAACACAGCATAACCATCGCTAGTCATACTACCCATCCATTCACTGGTACCACTTGTTAACTTCAGATTTGTAATATCTGAAGGCTTAACTGTTCCGCCATTGATCATAGTCAATCTCCTTACACTGGCGGCCTCGGTGTTAGCAGTAATCTTGATTTCAGATATCTGCGCGCCCTTCTGGCCAACAGTCGGATTGGACAATGAACCTGATCGAGCAACTGTTACCGAACCGGATGAAGCACCGGAGCTGGAAACATTGTTACCGTTCAGCGGTGTACCAGATACTGTACCAGTAGCGCCAACGCTAAGCAATTGTACATAGTTGACATTGCCAGCCGTGTTGTTGGTACTATCCATATCGGCGACAACAGACAGATCCTTTGTGCCAGCTACAGCTACATTCACTAAGAATGTGGCTTCGCCTGACGCGGAAGAAAATGTCTTACCGGAAACCAATCTCTTTGCACCATCATATATGTATACATTTGCAAAGTCATCGGTTTGACCAGCACCTAATCTCTTCACGGTCATACTGGTAACCGTACCGGTGCCTGAAAATCTAACTTTCAAAAATTCAACTCCGGTTGCGTTCAAGGTGATCGTCTTAGCAGACGGGCTATCAGGAGCCAAGCTGACTGACAACGGGCCTGTCGGGGCCGGAGTCACGCCTGGAACTCTCACATAGTTAGGAACTTGGCTTACTGAAGTGTAAGCAGTTCCTTGTGCATACCAGTTGAACTCATTGCTGTTGACGCAGAAAACCTTCTTGAAGAAGTTAGCATCATCGGCAACAGCTTGTGCGCCAGTGGTATTAACCCAGTGGAGCATACCAGTATCTTCACCGGTCGTCTCAACGCCGTAGACCTTCTCATCGTTTGTCTCGCAATTGCGGAACAAACCGGAAGTGCCGAAGGCGTCTCTGGTTGCCGGTGAAACATTCTTAACGGCCGCAAAGCCACCAAGATGTCCATAGAAACCGAAGATCGCGGGATTCAAGAACAATCTCTTGTATCCCATCTCATTAACAATATATACGTCGGGATCGTCGGAACCGGCGGAGCTTACAACGTCGCCTTCCTTTAATCCGTAGTCGGAGGGAGTTACCGCGAAGGTATTTTGAATACCTAAGAAGTAAACAAACCCTACGACGAGCAACATCGCTGTTGCTATCGCGACGGCCACTTTGGTGGTATCGCTGAATGTCATAGTCCTACTCATAGTTATTTTATTTGGTTCTCATTATTCCCCTGTCTAAAGACCGAGGAGCAACGAGTAGATTAAATTCGTAGTAATGAGTCTTATTTCCCCTTTCGACCATTCTAAGACTCG
>CAYHQI010000010.1:0-4688 GCA_964358785.1 uncultured Candidatus Saccharibacteria bacterium | reverse complement strand
TAACACTGACCTGCAAAAACAACAAAGCAACCAAAATGGTTATTCCAAAACGGTTGCAATATTATTCATAAATATCATATTTTTCCTGTTATTTTGCTACTAATTTAACCTTATTTACGCCTATCTACAGGGTTGCGTTAATTATAGCAAAACCTGGGGCGTAGGTCAAACAAAACAATATATCTTTTCGAGTTAATATAATTCTAGCAGAAGCCATTAGCGGTGCAACTAGGTGTGGATAAGCGTCTCTAGGCACTAATAATTATAATTACTTGGCAAAACATGCACAAGCCCATTCTGTGGATAAGATTAGATTTAGAATTTGGGCTTTAATCGGCAATCTTGACCAACTTTCCTCCGGCACCAGCGAAAACTGCGTTTTCTCCAAGAACTGGGTAGAGTTCGGTAGGTTCGCCTAGATCCAAAACCCAGCGTTCTTTGCCATCTTTATCCAAGCTATAAACCCAACCGCCACGGGTTGCGAAATAAAGGTTGCCGTCCGCATCTGTGGCTATTTGCTTATTGGCCGATGAATCAATCGCGAAAGTCCAGACTTCTGACTTGTCGGCCTTATTCAAGGCTATGACTGCTTGGCCGGAGGCAGGGTTTTGAAGGGATAGATCAACGCCCACAACCAAAATATCCTCAAGAATCGCCACTTTTGTGGTAGCCGGAACTCCAAAAGCAAACAAATGGCTGTCTATCGCGCCATTGGAGCGGTTGACGGAAATAATATGTCCAGCCATCGTCGCGGTGTAAAACTTGTCGGTTTCTTCGTCGTAGACCAAGTCAAAGGCCCGATACTGATAACTATCGGATATCCTGTTTTGCCAAACTGCAGTGCCGTCTTCACCTTTCAAACGGTAGAAACCTGGTAATCCAGTCCAGTCCACACTTAAGTAAACATCTTCGTCACCTGATACAGCAATTGGAGTAAAGCCAAAAGCGTAAGAATCCAACACTTGCCATTTTTTGTTTCCCTCCGGGCCAATTTTATTTATCGTTCTGTTATCCGAAGTGGCATATATATTGCCATCCTCATCAACACTAACACCATTGACGCGACTAGTATCATACTGCCACCGTAGCGTGCCATCCTCCGGGTTCAACGCGTAAACACCTGGGCCGGATAAATGGCCAAAGTAAACCGCGCCGTCATCCGACACTGCCGGCGTGGATGGTTCGCCTGAATATTGCTCCTCAAAATGCCAATTTTCAATACCCTCTGAATTGATGGCGTACAGTCTGGGCTTACCAGTGGTATTGTTTGGCGCGCTGAAATAAATTGTTCCGTCTTTGGTGGCAACCGGTTGATTGATGTAGCGCGCGTCCGGGGCTTCAAATTGCCAGACTATGCCTCCTGTGGACGGAGTTGGAGTGGGGGTAGGCGAGGGTGTTGGGGTAGGTGTAGGGGTTGGAGTTTCAACAGAATATACGCTGTTTTGGGCGCCAGGCGTGCCATTGATCGGATTGCCGCTGGCATTGTGGCCATTTCTGATAACCATGTCATTAGTAGCCCAATTGGTTGAATTATCGCCCGACTTAGTCGGGTCAATACGTTCCATTGTGGCACGATTTACTTTATCGCCAGCATACCAATCAAGTGAAACAGACGCATCTTGTGGGCCGACAGAATCAATAAGACTGCCGGCATTATCGCGCAATTCGAAAGTCTCTCCGGCATCTTCCAAAGCGCCGACATATATTTGGTCAGCCGATATATCCGATATGGTATCATCATTAGTGCGCTCCAGTAGGAAAAATCCGAACGGATCAATACTTTTCGAGGTCAAATGGATGTTTGGCGTTCCATCAGCTGCTACCAAAGTCCAGCCAGAAATATCCACAGATTGCGATGCAGTGTTATATAGCTCTACCCATTCATCGTTAAAAGACAAGCTCGTTCCCATCCAGGCAATCTCGTTTATCACGACTTGTCTTACGGGGGTAGAGGTGGGGCTAGGAGTTGGCGTGGGACTCGGGGTAGGCGTAGGGGTGGGTATAGGGGTTGGGGTGGATGTCGGGGAAGGTGTCGGCAGGGCAGTTGGAATTGGAGTTGGAGAGCTACTAGACCCAGACCCGCCGGACCCGCCCGATCCACCAAAACCGCCTAAAAATAACGGGGTTGGAGATAGTGTTGGCAATGGTGTCAGTGTAATGGCTTGCCCGCCCAAGTTTGCAGGGGAAAGTTGGGTGGATGTCGGGGATGGTGTCGCTAATCGTGCCAATGGTGTCGGGCTACTCACGACATCATTGGCACGATTGCTGACATCATTGACATCATTGACATCATTCGTAACACCTCCGACATCTTGGGTGTCTTCTCCTAACACTGCCGACTGGTTGATTATTGACTCGACCAGATTAGGATCAAAAGCTATCCGCCCGCTATCACCACCATAAAAACCGAACAAACTCAAAAAATTGCCCACCCAACCATACGGCACATCTACCGATTGCCTTTCTGCATACTCCTTTTTAACCATTTCCGCCTGATCCAAAAACAACTTCAACGCCCCCGCCCCATGCGCTACAAAATCTGTTGATAACCTTGACCAGTAGTCGTCAAGGATTAGGTTTCCGAACTCTTCGTCCAATAATGTTGCCCTCGAAATCTGAAAAACATTTCTAATTTTTCTAGTATTTAGAATGGCGAGATTAAATTTTTGACCATTTTTATCTAGTCCGACAGCAAATAGTTTTTCTTCTGACTCTGTCCTCCGGGTTTCGATAATTTGGGGTGCTTGATATTTCCCGCTGATTATCGTGTCTTCACTAAAGAAATAACCATTTGAATATCCCGCAATTTCATCAAAATAATTATTGAGATCGCCTAACAAAACTGGCTTTTTTGATTTCTTAAACAACTCTGCCGCAATATTAAAATTACCTGGATTCCATTTAGCCATGGTTTTCTCGTATGGGCTTTCTGTCCCATGCCATGGCAAATGTGTATCGCCCCTTGTATGCTCCGGCACATTTGAATCTTCCAATAGGTGCAAAACATGGCCCATGGCAAGCATCGCTCGCTTTCTGTTCCCGACGGCATAATCATGCAACGCCCGTTCATAAGAAAAATCTGTTGGCGACAACCCATCGCTGAATAAATTGGCAAAACCGCCGTAACTAAAAGCGGAGTCAGTAAATGCCTGTTGTGTTGTGGAACTTATGGCCCATTTTTTGGATGTCGTATAACCAATCCAACCAACATTGTACACCGGATCATAAAAATGGTTTAGCCAGCGTGGCGGAGTGTCTTCTTCAATTACACCCCTAATCAGCATATTCTTGTCCTCTTGAGTTAGAGGATTACTTGGAAAACTAAGATTATAGAAATCAACGGCTTCGTCAGTAAGCGCCGGGTGGGTGTTTTGTTGGTCATACCCAAGCGCCCAATTTAGAGAAACAAAAAGGGCGCCTATGATGAGCGCCCCTCCAAGCGCAAGTTTATTCAGTTTCCGTTTAGGCTTTTTCTTCATAATCCATTAATTTTCCAAGCACCACTTAAATATCGCTCAAAAATAATAGAGTTTTTATATCTACCCGCTGGAATTGCAATACTTTGACCATTAAAATCTGCCACGGTATTATTTTCTGCTACCGTATAGTAACTATACTGTGCTAAATTATCCTTATTACTATTAACTTTCTCCCAGCTAGTTTTTTCGCTTTTTAATTCATTTACAAAATCAATTAATAAAGCTTTCGTTTTATACTCCTCCAGTGTCTTCTTCCAATCATCCTGTTTATTCAACACAAAATACTTGCTGGCGAGTTCAACATCGCCTTTTTCGAGGGCCGCGATGAACATATCAAATGTCTCTTCGGGCGTTGCGCCACCGTATTTGTCATTCCGGTAGACCGCCTCCAACTGTTTCTGGGCCGCCGTGGCCGCCCTCTGATCCTGCCACGCCCTCAACCACGGACCAAAGTTCAACATAGCCCAAACCACCAAACCGGCCAACACAGCCAAAATTAAAACGACACTCCAGTGCCGCCACCAAACCCTTAATTGAGAACTGCCTTGGTCAGCCATTGCTAGCTCAACCCTAAAAAACTACCTGCGACCTGTCAACTCACTTATCCACACCATACCCACTAACCTACACACTACCATGCGGCCGCATGGTAGTGTGTAGGTTAGTTTTTCATCACTCAATATCAAAAAATCTCCTCGCGGCCAACTCTTTCCGGCCTAGTTTCAAAGCCTGAATTATATCGACCCCGTTTCTTATCTTAAGCAGGTAGGCCAGTTCTATTATTTCCTTTTCGCAATCATTTGGGACAACGTACACGCTTTTTTGCAAGGTATAAAATCCGAGCTCCTGTATTTTATCCCGAAAAAGATTCCTAACCGCCCGGGTCAGCTCCGGAATATCAAAAATCAGAACCCGCCAAATACCATCCCACTTTTGTGGCTCAAACTCCGGCAGAGTTATCGCATCAATATCAAATTTCACCAAAACATCTCTTCCTCCATCCGTAAGCGTAAATTGATCCTTATCCGAAAATTTAATAAAGCCTCTTTTTTTAAGCCTATCCAAAGAAACTTGATAATTTCGTTTATAATTTGTCTGACCGCTCTTATAGCCTGGCATCGCCGTCAACACTTCATCTAAGCTTTTTCTAGACATTAGCGCATTAAAACTGGGGCCGAAATCATACGCGGTACCCTTGATTTCGTTCAT
>CAYHQI010000009.1:0-13666 GCA_964358785.1 uncultured Candidatus Saccharibacteria bacterium | reverse complement strand
GTAACCATAAGGAAATTCTAACACCTCGTGGTTACGAAACACACTAATTACCTAAGTTTATTCTACCATTCGCGCGAATTAGAGATAGGATCAGAAATTAGACCTTCATCCCGCGCAAAATTTTAATACGGTCGGCAAGAGGCGGGTGCGTCATGAATAGTCGGGCTAGCCAGCTAGTACCTTCCTTGCCTTTGAATGGTGAAGATATAAATAGGTGTGCAGTAGCGTTGTGCGCGTGCTGGAGATGAGAGTGGTCGTTGCCGATTTTCTCAAGGGCGCTGGCCAGACCATCGGGGTAGCGAGTCAAAAGAGCACCCGAGGCATCGGCCAGATATTCGCGTTTGCGAGATACCGCCAGGTGAATTAGCGTCGAAGCTAGCGGAGCCAAAATCGCCACCAGTAAGCCGATCAATAACACTAAGCCGCCGCCGCGATTGTCATCATCTCGACCATGGCCTCCAAAAAAACTAATTCTAAAAAACCAATCGGCTACGATAGCGATAACTCCGGCCAACACTACAACAACTGTAGAGACCAGAATATCCCTGTTGCCGATATGGGACAGCTCATGAGCCAATACGCCCTCAAGTTCTTCGTTCTGCAATTTCTGCAAAGCTCCGGTGGTTACGACAATAGCGGCATGCTTAGGGTCGCGGCCAGTAGCAAAGGCGTTAATTTGCGGCGAATCTATCAAATATATCCGAGGCACTGGCAAACCGGCGGTAATAGCAAGATTCTCGATCATACGGTAGAGATACAGATTATCCTCGCGCTTAATCGGCTTAGCGCCAGACATAGAGAGGGCAATTTTGTCTGAATTCCAATAAGCAACAACATTCATAATGACCGCCAGCAGAACAGCTATGTACAAAATTTCCGGCGACTGCAAAAAATATGCTATTAGCCATCCCAGCCCAATAACTAAAACCAAAAACACGGTTATCAGCAACCATGTTTTACGAATGTTAGAATCTTGTTGAGAATATAAATTAGTCATTAAAAACTAACTTTGACCGGTTCTTTTTCAGCGACATTTTCAAGCTCGAAAAATACTTCTTTTTTAAATCCAAACATGCCGGCAACTAGATTAGTTGGAAACTGTTCGACCTGGTTATTTAGATGCAAAACATTAGTATTGTAAAACCGGCGGGCGGCTTGAATTTTGTTTTCGGTGTCAGACAGTTCGTCCTGCAATTTGGCGAAATTCTCGGAAGCGCGCAAAGTCGGGTAGGCCTCGGACAATGCAAATAAGCTCTTGAGCGCACCGGAAAGCATATTTTCCGCTTGGCCATGTTCGGCAACAGTATGCGCACCCATCGCCGCTGACCGCGCCCTAGTAACCCGTTCAAAAACCCCACTCTCATGAGTGGCATAACCCTTAACGGTCTCAACTAAATTCGGTATCAGGTCATATCGCCTCTTTAACTGCACATCGATATCCGACCAAGCCTCTTTAACCCGATTGCGAGATCGGACAAGCACGTTAAAAGACCCGGCTAGCCACAGAGCTACAACGACCACAATAATTAAAATAATGTATGAAATAGACATACTGTGAGGTCATCTTTAAACCCCGTTTTCTATTGCGATTTTACTGACTTGGCTGCAAACAATTCATAACTCGTCGAAATAGTATAGACTATTCCTCCTCATTCTTCATCGTTTTCGCTCAAGCCAGTAAAATCTCACTACGAAAGTGGGTTTAGAGACGACCTCATTATAATACCAGATGCTCGAGCAAAACAAAAGGCGGTCATGACCGCCTGAATAATTACTGTTCCTTACGAATAACGACCTCAAGATCCTCTCGTATATATAGCCGAGTTGAGGGCTTATAAATTCTGCATGACCCGGCCCTATATAATGTCCATCTGCCATCGCTCACCGCGCCTTCCCGCCAAAATTTAATATTGAGCGGGGAATCAATTTTCTCCGGAGCCCCGGGAGCAATGAAACTTATCTCGACGCTAGCGTCATTGGGCTCGATACTCAATGAAAAGTCTTGAAATATATCCACAAGCGGAGAATCAACCATGTCCTGGGCAGCAAAATTTATCTTGAGTTTGCTTTTTTCGAGGTTGCGAAAAACATAAGTATATTTGAAAAAATCTCCGTTTTTAGAATACTTCAAAAAATCGACATCGCTAATATATTTGTAATGCCCGCGGATCTCTTCCCAAAAGATCGGATATTCTTCAACATTCTTCAATTTATTGACTGTACTCTCAAAAATCAAATGAAAGTTTTTGTCTTTTTTTTCAAATTCAAACGCCGTATATTCGTCAGCTTCTTTAACTTCTTGCCCCAAGGCAATAGCCAAAAATACTACCGCACCCAAAGTAAATCTCTTCGCCAGATTGCGCATAGCACTCCTTTGTTAAAGATAATCGAATCTGAACGCTAATATAGCACACGATCTGTAATAAATCACCCCCGTTTAACGGGGGTGATTTATTACAGATCTCTTATGCCTAGTAACTGATTCTAGTATTCAGGCATCGCCGATCCGCCAGCTGGCGGACTTTTCTCTTCGGGGATATCCGTGACTACTGCCTCCGTGGTAAGTATCAGAGAGGCCACTGATGCCGCATTCGTAAGCGCGGTTCGTACAACTTTGAGCGGATCAATGATGCCCGATTTAATCATGTCTACATACTCACCCTCTCGGGCATCGAAACCCATGCCAGGCTCCAGCTTCATAATTTTCTGCACCACTTCATTAGAGTCTTTTCCGGCATTTTCAGCTATAACACGCAGCGGTTTTTCAAGTACTGCTTTTACAATCGCTACGCCCTTGGCCTCATCGCCGAATTCAGCAACACCGGCCGCTTTGGGAGTAAGTTCTTTGGCAGTTTCAAAAAGTGCGATTCCCCCGCCGGCAACGATTCCATCCTCCAATGCCGCGCGCGTAGCCGCAATGGCATCTTCTATTCTGAACTTCTTTTCTTTCAATTCGGTTTCAGTAGCTGCTCCGACCTTTATCACCGCCACACCACCAGATAGTTTGGCTAAACGCTCCTGTAATTTTTCTTTATCAAAGTCGGATGTGGTTTTGACAATTTGATTCTTGATCTGTGCCACACGCTTATCAATATCCAACTTTTTGCCCTTACCGCCGACAATTACGGTCTTATCCTTATCAGCGACTACTCGACGAGCATGGCCAAGCATCGTTAATTCAACACTATCAAGTTTCATCCCCTTCTCTTCGGCAATAACCTGGCCGCCGGTAATTATTGCGATATCCTCCAGCACTTCCTTTTTACGATCGCCGAATCCTGGTGCCTTCACGGCCAAGGCGTTGAAGTTGCCACGCAGTTTATTGACCACGAGAGTCGCCAAGGCATCACCATCAACATCGTCGGCAATAATCACCAGATCGCGCTTACCGGACTTGGACAGTTTTTCAAGCAAGCCAAGAATATCATGAATTGATGATATTTTTTTGTCAGTTATTAAAATCGCCGGATCCTCGTAGGCGGATTCCATTCTTTCCGGATTGGTAACCATATAGGGTGAGATGTAGCCTTTGTCGAACTGCATACCCTCAACCGACTCCGTAGTCATCTCGGAGGTTTGTGATTCTTCCACGGTTACCACGCCATCCTTGCCGACTTTCTGAAAAACATCAGCCACCAACTTGCCTAGTTCCGGATCATTGGCGGAAATTGTCGCCACCTCTTTTATTTTTTCGTGACCCTTAACTTTCGAGCTGTTAGTTTTCAGCTGTTTGATTACCCATTCTACGGCCTTGTCGATGCCATGCTTGAGCACCATCGGGTTAGCTCCGGAGTTAACCGCGCTGAAGCCCTCGGCCACAATCGCCTGCGCTAAAACGGTCGCAGTTGTGGTACCGTCACCGGCGATATCGCCGGTTTTAGAGGCAACTTCTTTAATAAGCTCGGCACCGATATTTTCAAACTTGTCCTTCAGCTCAATCTCCTTGGCTACCGTCACACCGTCCTTGGTAATCGTTGGCGCGCCAAAACCCTTGTCCAAAACGACATTTCTGCCCTTCGGCCCAAGCGTAACCTTAACAGCATTGGCGATCTTATCAACGCCCCGCTTGAGTGCCTCTCGGGCTTGTTCTTTGTAAAGAATTTGTTTGCTCATTTCATTTGCGAGTTCATAAAGTTATAATGTTCTTAAAGTTCGTAAAGTAGGAACCTAATTTACTTTATAAACTTTATAAACTTGATGAACTTTTAACTATTCTATGATTGCGAGTATATTCTCCTCCTTCGCTATCAAATACTCCTTGCCATCGACCTTGATCTCGTCCGGCCCATACTTAGTAAATAAAACTTTGTCACCCTTCTTAACGCTCATCGGCACTTTCTTGCCATTTGCATCTATGCGTCCGGCGCCTACAGCAATAATACGGCCCTTTTCCGACCTCTCTTTATCAACGGTTTCGGGCAGTATGATGCCACCCTTTTTTCTCTCTTCGTGGAGCGGTTCTATCAAAACCCGATCCCCCAGCGGACGAATACGCATCTAGTTGAAAGTTCATAAAGTTCATAAAGTTCATAAAGTAATTAATCAGACTTTATAAACTTTGGACTTTACAAACTTGATAAACTAATAGTTAGCACTTCCGACCCGAGAGTGCTAATGACTCCCATCTTACTCAAAAGAAAAACCCCGTCAAGTGACAAATTAAAAACCCGCGAAAGAGCGGGTGTTAAAATAGCCAAAATTTATTTTTCTTCACAGACTTATTTGATGCCGGAGCCAACTTAACGAGAAAGTCTTTTTTCCCTTTTATGAGCATGCCCTTATTGGGAAGATCAATTTTCGTCAAAATTTGGATTCTAGGTTTGCGCGCTTGGAGTACCCATCCGGAGGGCGGTTCCTTGACTGCCTCAACAGACGACTTTTTAGTATCGACAGCGAAAGTACTTTCGTCGGCGGCTAGATTCTCGCCAGATAAAAATATTAAAACAGGCGAAGAGTCTTTATTTTTTACTGACTCTCCCTCTGCTTCTATATAATAGAGATAAAGAGCGTTTCTATCAGATACCTTATTTAATAAGTCTGCTATCTCTGACCCAACATCCTGACCTGAATTTTGAGATAGTATATCTTCGGCCGCCTTCTCGCCGTCAGCAACCTGAAGATGCTTATCAATAAATTTTTTCTCTACCTTTAAACGAACTGTACTGGTAAATTCTTGCCCGCCGATATTGCTGGTAACAAGAGAAACATCAACAAATTCCTCGCCTTTTACGGTAAGGATCGTGCTCGCGGTAATTTTTTCCAAACTTAATGTTTTATATTTGGGACGGGCCTTTAGTGTAACCATGACACCCTCGATTACGGGGTCGAGTTGCTCGCCCACGAAGTTATTTACGATCATACCGGTAAGCGTAGTCTCACCGATGACGCCGAATGAGAAAATTTCTTTTAGACCTGTGATATTCACCCTAATCTCGGCATCAACATCCAGAGATTTATCGACTAAGTTCTTTATATACATGATCGCCTCGGCAATATTAGTATCGGCATGCCGAGTATAAGCAAAAAAATAATTACTTTTCAATTGCTCCTGTAAAAAATTATCCAGCGTTATACTCATGGGTATAAATTTAGGCAATGCCCCCAGTTTAACAATTTGGCCGTAAGGACCGTTAAACATAACAGAACCCAGCATCGGTCCCGTCTCCCAAGCGATCTTACTGGAACTAGCCAAGCTTGGTATGATTGCCGAGACCCGCCCCTTCCAAAACGGCAAAGCGATAATGCCACCGGCACCGCCAGACTCATGACCTAGGGTATAAACAATATTATTGTCACGCGGATCAACAAAAGTCGCCGTCCCTATGCGACAAGAGTACCTATAACCCCAATAGTCACAAAAAAGGTATGTCTCGCCAGGTTTTATGCTCGGAACAGCGCTAGTGTTTCCATCTGACTCACTAAAAATATCTAAAACCGGATTATGATCATAAATTAGCTTATTGGGCAGATCCAATATCCGAGGTCTAAATCCGACCATCATTTCAATGGGCGTTAATACAGCGTACGGCTTCTTGGCGTACTGCCAAGTTACCGCTACCGCACCGATTATCTTCCCTTCTTGAGTATAAACTGGACTGCCGGACATACCGCCGAAAACATTGGTTTGAGATAAGATTTCCGAATCGTCCTTATCCTTGGGCCCACCGGACAACAAAACAAGAATCTGCTTTTTGTAACCCGAACTAAAAATATCTACTACTTCGCAGTCGAATTTTTCGGGAGCAACTCCCTGAAAAACAGTAAGACCGTAACATTTATCTCCGGCCTTGATTTCATTGAATGGCATAATCCCTTGCGCATCTACACTAGCAACAAACGATAAAAGCAAGATAATAAAAATAATTACACATATTGCAGAAGCGATTCTGCTGTTCATATTAACCTCGCTAAAAATGTTAAGGTTCTATATCTGAGCCAAAGCATACGCCCGTAAGATCAATGTGTAAACACCCAGCAATACGAGTCCTCACGGCCTCTTACGGGGCAAACCCATTACTACTTTTTAGTCATGCTTGGATTTCTTCGATTTCACTAAGAGCGCCAAGAGAAATCCGTAGGCCGCGACAATCCAATACCACTCCAGCTTAATCGGTAATGACGCCCAGCTTGGTTTGGCTAACAATTTTATAATGCCGAGCTCGATAGCAGTTACAAACCAAGCAAAATAACCGATTAACTGACCGAGGAACGGCAGCGCCAAACCGGCCAAACCACTCGCGAAACCCAGTATCATAGCTAACGGAATCGTCGGTAAAATAATAAGGTTAGCAGGCAAAGAAACAATTGAAAAACTTTGGAAATAATAAATTAAGAGCGGCAAGACAAAAACTTGGGCCGAAACGGTCATGATCATCGTCTCCCGCAATTGAAAAAAACTGGGCAACTTTTGAAAATACCCCTCAATGGCCGGAGCCAAATAAATCAGCCCCAGGGTGGCAGCAAACGAAAGCTGAAATCCGATGTCATGGCGTAAAATTAAAGGGTTAATCAAGATCATCGCCGCGCCGGCAAGCACAATGGCGTTACGAGGATCATTCAATCGGCCCTCTCGGCGGGCCAACAGTACGATAGAGCCCATAATTGCCGCCCGCACTACGGAAGCTTGAGCGCCGGTTAAAATTGTAAATAACGCCACCCCCGCCAAAGAAAACCAAAATGCCGTTGGCCGGCGAAAGAATAAAAGAAAAAACCAGGAAATGATCAGGGCAACTATCGCGATATTGTAACCTGATATGGCCAAGATATGACTAGTACTGGTACGGGCAAAGTCATCTTTTATATCCTGCGGAATCTGCGAACGGCTTCCCAGAAGTATTCCGTTTATGAAGGCGGCGTTGGGCTCGCTGACAGAACGCGCGATTGACTTCTCAAATGCATTTTTGACCGCAAAAATTTTCTTAAAAATAGAGATTTTTGCTTTTTCGTACCTACTTAGTGGCTCGGCCACTAAGTAGGTTGAGCTTGTAATTTCCGGATAAAACATTGTCGTGAAAACATTGTCTTTGGCAAGATAAGCTATGTAATCAAAGTCGCTGAAATTTTCGGGTTTTTTAACTTGACCGTAGATTTTTAGTTTATCGCCGTAACGGTACTGCGGATATAGCTGCGTAGTTACCAGAATTTTGTCATCCAAAGTTATTACATAGGGATCCGCGCTCAACTGTTTGGCAAAAAAAACAAAGCGTTGTTTATCACCGCTAACTTCCGGTTCGCTTGTTATATAGCCATAGACAGCTACCTTAATCGGATGGCGATTCTGGGGATCGATTACATTCTCTTGAGCTTCGGCGAATTTCTGGAGATTGTGAGTTTTGGAATTAACGGTGTTAAAACGCAAAATACCGGCTAGAAAAAAAAGCGTTAGGAATGCGACGAAAGCAAGCCGTGGATTTAGTAAGCGCGAACCGCGACGGTAAAAAACCGCGATTAACAATGCGCAAACAACAGCCGCGATTAAAACCACGTTTTTTGAAATATCAAAAAACGACCCGGCGAAAATGCCGAGGATGAAGGAGAGGAGGATGTAGAAGAATATCTGCGAACGATGCATCTGTGTTGACGGCCTCAAAAATTACAATCTTGGAATTACAGTTTGCTGTCCGGCTACGCGTGCGTGTTTTGCTGGCCCTTCGGGACAGGCGCAAAACGCGCACGCCTCCGCCTTTGGTTGGACGAAGTCGAGCCTTCGGCGAGACGCAGTCCGCCGGGCAACTCGTCGGGGCTAGTACTTTTTTTAGTCCCGATTTTCATTTATGAAAATCGAGGATCCTCGATTTGCTGAAGCAAATCGGGACAATTTGCGAACGATAAAAATCGCCTGCGGCTCCCGCTTTATGTAATTTTTGAAGTTTAAATTATTGGCTTAAAATAAGGGTTTTTGCTGCCAAAATTCAATTTTTAATATTACTATGTCAGCGCGCTTAATTCTTTTAATACCGACTCAAAAGCATTGACGGCAAAGAGGGCTTGCTGGTGGGTTAGGCGGAAGTTGGGATCGTGAACAAGAAGATTACGGAATTTGTGGGCATCCCAAAGATACTGAATGTTCATTATCTGATCTGGTTTAATCATCATCAACCGCTCCCCCATTGATTCGCCCTGGAAACCGGCGGTTTTTAGAACGTCATCAGTAAACTTGTCGGCTTCGATCACGGCAAGCTTCCATTCGGCCTCAACAAATGAATCAACGTGTCTTCTTATCTCCTGCCAACGATTATCATATGCCGTTACTACTTCAGGTGGCGGAGTCAACCCCTCGATCACGCCCTCGATAGCATCTTTGACTTTATTTTTATAAAGATCGCCCATCTTAATCACGATCCAAACCAAGATTACCCCGAAGATAACGCTCAATATTATTGCGATAGTCTTAATATCGGTAACCAAACCAGTATAATCATAACCACTAATATATTTGGATGCGCTATCATAAATATCCGCCAATTGCGGCATTAAATCAGCGCCGGAATTAATTTTGGGTGGATTGATTAGGCCGGGAATTGTAAGCGGTGATGGCGTCATAATAAAAATATTAACTCGTAAATCGACAGGGCAACACCTTCTATCACCGCTAGCAACCCCAGCGAGGTTGCTGCGCTCCGTCAAAAGCGTGGATTCATCTCGCAGTTAGGAAAATTATACTGCTCGATGACCATGCAATCCACTCTTTTGACGGTGCTATAAGGTGTTGCCCTGTCGATTTTATAAACTCAATACCTGCTCCAGATTATATGCAACTTGGAGAAGTTTCGACTCGTCAAAATGTTTGGCAATTATTTGAAACCCTACCGGCAATTTGGTAGTTGGTAGTTGGTAGTTGGTAGTTGGTAGTTCGGCAAATCCACAGGGAATAGAAATCGCCGGCAATCCAGCCAAGTTCACTGGACAGGTATAAATGTCTGCGAGATAGCCAGCCAAAGGGTCGTCCAGCTCCCCAAGTTTGGGAGCGACCGTCGGCATAGTCGGCCCAACAATCACATCATATTTTTCAAAAATTCTATCAAAATCTTGTTTTATCAAAGCCCTGACCTTTTGCGCCTTGAGATAGTAGGCATCATAATAACCTGCTGACAATACATAAGTCCCAAGCATTATGCGCCTTTTAACTTCCGGCCCCAATCCTTCGGCGCGAGAATCTAAATATACATCCAATAGACTTGAGCGTTTAGCGCTTAATCCATATCTTATACCGTCATACCGCGCTAGATTAGCCGATATTTCCGAGGGCACAATTATATAATAGGTCGCGACCGCGTAATTAATCATAGGCAAACTTACCTGATCTATGTGCGCGCCCAGCGACTCAAGCTTAGCAATCGTAGCCTGGATTAAGTTGTTCACCTCATTGTCCAACCCTGTGTTGAAAAACTCATTGGGTACGGCTACTTTCAAACCTTTGATTGGTTTATTAAGGTTGGCGGTATAGTCGGACAAGTCTCGAGATGGCGAGATTGATGTCGAATCTAATTGGTCGTGGCCCGCGATCGTGTTCAGCACAATTGCCGCATCTTCAACGGTCTTGGTAATCGGTCCGATCTGGTCAAGACTTGAGGCCATCGCGATCAGGCCATGGCGCGAAACTAGCCCATAAGTCGGCTTGAGGCCGACCACGCCACACCAAGAAGCCGGCGCACGGATTGAACCACCGGTATCTGAACCGAGGGCGTAAATCGCGAGATCCGCCGCCACCGCAACTCCAGAACCGGCCGAAGAACCACCGGCAACACGGCTATGGTCGTGTGGGTTGAGCGTCGGCCCAAATGCCGACCTCTCCCCTGTCGCTCCCATGGCAAATTCGTCTAGATTAGTCTTGCCAAGAAAAACCGTACCCGCCTGCTTGAGCTTAGTTACAACAGTCGCATCATAAGGCGCGACATAATTTTCCAAAATTTTCGATGCCGCCGTGCACTTCTCGCCCTCGATCAATATGTTATCTTTGATTGCGCATGGAATCCCTGACAGCAAGTTTGTAGTTTGTAGTCCTTCGACGGTGAGCTCAGGACGGTCGAACCGTTTGTAGTTTGTAGTTTTGTGGTCAAAAATAGTCAAATACGCATTCAACTTCGGATTCTCTTTTTTAATCCGCCCGAGATACTCCGCCGTGATCTCCTCAACCGAAAACTCACCCTTTTTCAGGCCCTCATTAACAGATTTAATTGTATGATATGAGTTATTCACCAAATACCGCCGGTACCTTAACAAAGTTATCTTTGCTATCTGGCGCAATTTCTACTAGCTTAATCGCATCAACCGCCCCGTCATGGCGGGACAGTTTTTTCATTGGTTCGTCCTTACGCAAAACATTCTCCATCCCAGTTATATTAGAAATCGGCTCCACCCCGTTAGAAGTAGCCTCGTCGAGGTCCTCCGGACTCACGCCCTTGGCGTGAGCGAGACTTCTAACGGGGTCCACGCCTTCGGTATCAACCTCCTTCAGCTTATCAATATAACCCAAAATCGCTCCCATCTCTTGGGCCATTTTTTCTTTTTCTTGGTCACTAAACTTAATCCTGGCCAATCCCGCAATATGCTCTACATCCTTTTTGTCTATAATCATAATCTAAGGTTATCACAAAAATTCCACTCTTCCAATTCCCACCACCCGTCCCACCATGTTGACTTAACTAAGCATATGCTTAGTTAAGTCAACATGGTTTTTCTTGTCACAAACTCTAGTTATGTTTGATTAATCAAATTAAATTTGCCTCGCCAACCTTTTTCGTCCTCTATCTCAATCCCCTTAAAATAAGTGACATATCTTTCGATCTCGTAAAATTTTCTCAATATTGCAATCTCTTTATAACACTCAAAGGGATAAGCCCAAACACTTTTTTGAACCATAACAAACCCTAAAGTTTTTAACTTTTCTGTGAAGGCTAACCGATTTTGACTTTTATAATTGGGTACATCGAAAATAATAACCCGCCATTTATCGTCCCACACAGCATCTTTAGATAACTGCATAGTCTCGATATTTATAGCCTCGAATCTATCTTCTCCTTGGCGAGTTATTTTAACCTTTAGCTGACCCTCTTGATTGCTTAAGATTTTTACCCAACCACGCCTATCTAAATAATCTAGCGAAGCGTAAAACTTTCGCCAAGCTTTTTTATCATAATGTTTACTCATTCCTCGAATAAGCCCAAGCCCGAAATAGGGGCTCGAAGCCGCGACGATAACAAGTCCGGCAAGACCTATCGCTTTTAAAATACCGACGGCTAAGGAATTTTTCCTAAATTTAGGTTTTTTCATAAAAATGCCTGTTGACTTAATTGAGCATATGCTCAATTAAGTCAACAAACAAAAATTACGATTTAACTCAACTTTCTAAGAAATTCTTTTTCAGACAATATCTTAACCCCGAGTTTTTGGGCGCGGTCGTATTTACTGCCCGGCTCCTCACCGACAACGACATAATCGGTTTCCTTAGAAACCGACGATGATACATCGCCGCCGTTTTCACGCACTATTTCTTCGCCCCGTTCCCGACTAAGAGTATCAAGCGTTCCGGTAAATACGAATGTTAAGCTCTTAAATTTGTTGGATTTCTGCGATAACTCCTGCCTAAGATAGGTCAGGCCGGCCTTTTTGAATATCTCAAGCAGTTTTTTATTATATTTGTTGCGAAACCAGTCATATATGCTTCGGGCAACGATGCCGCCTATGTCTTTGACGCCATTAAGCTCCTCGATTGTTGCCAGCTCCAGTTTCACGAGATCGCCAAATTTCTTGGCCAAATCCAATGCCGTTTCCACTCCTACATGCGGAATACCAAGCGCATAAACGAAACGCCCGAGCGGAATTATTTTTTGCGCTTGGATAGCATTGACGGTATTCTCGGCGGATTTTTCGGCAAAACGCTCAAGATTAAGCAGGTCGTCTTTTTTAAGGGTATATAAATCAGTAGCATCTTTGATGAGTCCGACATCCATCAATTGATCTACAATTTTGGGGCCAACACCATCTATATTCATCGCCCCCTTGGAAACAAAGTGGTAAATCGCTTCGCGCTTAATCGCCGGACAATTTATATTAAGACATTTGTAGGCAGATTCTCCAGTGGATCGATTAATGGGTCCACGACAAGCCGGACACTTGGCCGGAAAATGAAATGTCTTTTCTCGACCGGTACGCAGTTCTTTGATTACCTTTTTTATGTCGGGGATAACATCGCCGGCACGACCGACGACTACCGTATCCCCTATTTTGACATCGAGCCGGCGGATCTCGTCTTCATTATGTAAGGTGGCTCGGCTAACGGTAGTACCGCCGATCTCAACCGGCTCAAGCACGGCCACCGGAGTCAGTACGCCAGTGCGTCCGACGCTGACAATTATATCTTCAACTTTTGTTGTAGACTCTTTGGGTGAAAATTTGTAGGCAACCGCGGCCCTAGGTGCTTTGCCGACAACGCCCAACTTTTGAAACATTTTATTGTTATTAACTATCACGACGATACCGTCTATTTCGTAATTAAGCCTCTCTCGATGCCCCTCCCAATAATCACGGAACTTTTGAACTTCTTCGAGATTCTTACAAAACTTATTATACGGATTAGTCTTGAAACCAAGTTCGTGCAGTATTTTATGCTCATCTTCATGCATCTTTTGGCCTAAATTGCTGATTAGCGAGTAGGCATACGAATCAAGTCGGCGAGAAGCCATAATCGCCGGGTCAAGCTGGCGTACCGAACCGGCCGCTAAATTGCGCGGATTGGCATAGAGCGCGCCACCCTTCTTTTTTTGTTCTTTATTAATTTTTTCAAATTCTTTTTTACCGATAAAGACCTCGCCCCGAACAACGAGATTAGTTTGTAGTTTGTAGTTTGTAGTTTGTAGAAGGGAAAGAGGGATCGCTTCGACGGTTTTTAGATTTTGGGTTACATTTTCGCCGATAGTACCGTCGCCACGAGTCGCTCCAGTTTTCAATATGCCCCCTCCGTATATAAGTTCTATGGCTAGACCATCAATTTTAAGCTCACAGTAAAACCCGCCCAACTTTTGCTCCGCAAAACTTAGGCGGGCAAGACCCTCTTTCGACACATCTACACTCAATACACGAGCCATGCGATCAAGCCAATCCTCCATGTCTTCGCGGTTAAAAGCGTCGTTGAACGAAAGCATGCGCGCCGGATGAGTGAATTTTT